>CAJFNT010000124.1 GCA_904395315.1 uncultured Clostridia bacterium | reverse complement strand
CATGCTCTAGCCAACTGAGCTATACCGCCGCAACAACATAAATTATTATAGCACTGCTTTCCTCATTTGTCAATACTTTTTTCAAAAAAAATTCAAAGTTTTTTGATTTTTTTTTGAAAATTTTAAGTTCTGCATACTAAATGGATATTTACACATTCTCCACTTCAACTTAGACCATTAAAAAGCCTTCGCAAGTTCCATCAATTACTAGTTCCAGCCCATCTATTTGTTGTCCTTAATATTTTTTCAGCATTTTTGTATTTTATAAGCTTCAGTTCTTCCGAGGACAATCCGGCGGTCACAAGAAATTTATATGTCTCCCTCGGATCTTCCCAAGGAGCATCGGAACCGAAAAGTATTTTCTCCGCCCCATGTTTTTCTATTATCTTTTTATAAATATCTTTGTCTATATATTTACTCACGACTGCAGTATCAAAATATGCAGGCGTATTTATTATCTCATCTAAGACTTTATCCCACATGTTAAATCCACCCATATGAGCTATTATAAGCCTATTTTCGTCAATTTGTCTTAAAAGCGTTTTTAGTCTGTCTATACTGCACTTGAACGGCGGCCGCATCCCGAGATCCTCACCTGAATGTATAACAACAAACAGTCCCCGATCATGCGCATTTTTCACGAGCGATATAAACCGCTCGTCATCAACATAGACATTTTGATAATCAGGGTGAAGTTTTATACCGATTAAACCCGCGGACACAATATCATTCAGTATGATACCGATATTTTCGTCATAAGGATGCAGCGATGCGAAAGATATTACTCCGTTCCCTTTCGCCTTTTCCGCATATTCATTTATCGTCTTGAACTGCCCTACCTTTGTCGCTATCGGAAGAACCACACTGAGATTCACCCCGTTATCTTTCATTGAAGCTCTGAGCCCGTCAAGAGTCCCATCAAAGCTCACAGACTGATCTATATCATATATTTCTTTAGTCCTTTTAACGATACCTCCAAGCGCGCGTTCCGCTATTGCAGGCGGGAACATATGCGTATGAAAATCTATAAGCATCTCAATCATTCCTTTCGAAATAGATTTTATCACATATACAAAGATAATTCAATATTCCAAATAAATATAATCAAAAAAAAGCAACATTCTTAAATATTTTGCAAATATTAATCAAATATTCGCAAAAACAATTTTATAAACCTGTTAATATTATATTATACCCACTCTCTTAAGTCCTTCTGTTATCCCCTCATTCGCTACAGTCTCTGTTATAAACGAGCATACATCATCGAGAAGCTGAACATGTTCGCCCATCGCAATGCCAGTTCCTACATTCTTTATCATCTCATAATCATTTACACTGTCACCGAAAGCATATGTGCTGTTGATCTCCACTCCCGCTGCTTCAGCAAGTTTTTCTATCCCCATACCTTTATTGGTGCCTATCATATCGACATCACATGAAAGACTCGTGCGATGCATTCCAAATACAAGCTCATCCTTAAATTCCTGTGTCACCGATCTATATGAATCCATACTTTCAAATGTCAAAAACATCTTATGTACTTCGGGTCTTTTTGCCTCTGATACAGGATGGAACGGCGAGCCTGATATATCAAAAGTATTAAGAGTCCTCACAAAATTCTCATCATTCATCCCGTTAGTATAGCAGATCTCCTGATTTTCAAGCACGTATATATAATTGAACGCATCAGCTTTATCCATGATCCTTTGCACGATTCCCCACGGCATGAACCTATCATATACAGTATTACCGCAAAGCTCCGCGTGCGCTCCGTTCGATGTTATATAACCATCCCAGTCTATCCCAGTCTCCGGCACATAACATTTGGCCCTGCCGGTAGCCAACACCGCAAGATATCCGTTGCGCTTCAATTTTTCTATGGAGCTTAGCGTTGTTTCTGTAGGCCTGTATATCTTCTTTGTCTCGTCCACTAACGTTCCGTCAAAATCAAAAAATACTATTCCCCTGTTCATAAAATTCCTCCGTTATTGCGATCGGGGCAGCCTCGCGGCTGCCCTTAAATCATCAATGCTTAAACTGACTGTTGTACAACTCAGCATAAAATCCGTTTTTATCCATCAGCTCTTCATGATTTCCCTGTTCTATTACATGTCCATCGCGCATAACGAGTATGGTATCCGCTTCACGTATCGTTGAAAGACGATGAGCCACGATAAAACTCGTTTTACCTTCCATGAGGCTGTTGAACGCTTTCTGTATCCTTATCTCCGTACGCGTATCTATGGACGATGTCGCCTCATCAAGTATCAGCATGGGCGGATGACAAAGCATTACGCGTGTTATACATAAAAGCTGTTTCTGACCCTGCGAAAGGCTTCCGCCATCCTCTCCGATCACAGTATCAAATCCGTTCGGTAAACGTCTTATAAATCCGTATGAATGCGCTGCTTTAGATGCCTCGATTATCTCTTCTTCAGTCGCGTCAGGGCGCCCCATAGTTATATTTTCACGTATCGTGCCGGACTTCAGCCAGGTTTCCTGCAATACCATTCCGTAAGATGCTCTCAGACTATGCCGTTTGACATTTTTTATACACTCTCCGTCAACCGATATCTCACCGCTGTCTGTATCATAAAAACGCATCAAAAGATTTATCATCGTGGTTTTTCCGCATCCAGTAGGTCCAACTATAGCCGTGCGTTTCCCCGGCTTAACATGCAGAGAAAAATTTTCTATAAGCTTTTTATCCGGGCTATAGGAGAACGATACATTGTCTATATCCACGTAGCCTTTGACATCACTGAGTATCTTTGCGTCATCAGCATCCGGCAGCTCCTGTTTTTCGTTTATAAGATCCAAAAGACGTTCCGCGCAGGCTATTGCATTCTGAAGTTCGGTAACTACTCCAGATATCTCATTAAACGGCTTTGTATACTGGTTGGCATACGACAAAAAGCTCGAAAGCATACCTACGCTTATATGTCCTGTACATGCCGCAATGGCGCCCGTAAGCCCCACCGCCGCGTATACTATATTATTTACAAATCTTGTTGCCGGATTCGTTATTGACGAATAAAACACCGCCTTAAGCGAGCAATCATAAAGACGCTCGTTTATTTCGTCAAACTCCTCGACAGTTTTTTTCTCTCTCGAGAATGCTTTCACTACTTTGAGATTATTTATCATCTCATCTATAAGCGATGTCTGTTCTCCACGCGTTTCTGACTGCTTCATAAACATAGTATACGTGCGTGAAGCTATAAACTTAGCAACAAGAAGAGAAATGGGCGTCAGCACGACCACGACCAAAGCGATCCAGACATTTATCCTGAACATGAACACCAACGTCCCAAATATCGTCATCACTCCGGTAAACAGCTGTGTAAATCCCATCAAAAGTCCGTCCGCGAACTGATCCGCATCGGCTATAACACGGCTCACGATCTCGCCGCTTGAATGCTTATCTATATACGAAAACGGAAGTTTCTGTATCTTTTCAAACGCAGCAAGCCGCAAGTCTCTCACAACATTATACGTTATCTTGTTGTTTACCGCGTTCATTATCCACTGCATAACAGCTGTAAGACCTACCACTATACCGATCGTGGCAAGTATCTTGATTATACCGGCAAAATCAACATTTCCCGGTCCGATTATACAATCGATCGCATTTCCTACAAGTATCGGCACATACAGTGTTAATATCACCGTCACTGCTGCCAGTATTATCGACAATATCAAAAAGAATCTGTAGCGGCTAATATACTGCCAGACCTTTTTTATTGTTCCTTTATTCTTAGACATTTACGGCAGCCTCCTTTGGAAATTGTGAATAATATATCTCACTGTAAACTTCACAGCTGTCCAGCAATTCTTCATGAGTGCCTATCCCAACAGGTTCTCCGTCATCCAGCACGATGATCTTGTCAGCATTCATCACCGATGCCGTCCTCTGCGAAACAACAAATACTGTAGGATTAGACGGCAGTTCTTTTATCGCCATGCGAAGATTTGCATCCGTGGCAAAATCAAGCGCTGAAGCACTGTCGTCGAGTATCAAGATCTCCGGATCCTTCACAAGCGCTCTTGCTATTGTAAGTCTCTGTCTCTGTCCGCCGGAAAAGTTTCCGCCGCCCTGCGCAACATAAGACTCATATCCATTATCCTTCCCTGCAACGACCTCTGATGCCTGCGCGGTCCTTATCGCTCTTTCCATTTCCGTATCACCGGCACTTTCATTGCCCCAACGCAGATTCGATGCGATAGTACCCTTAAAAAGAACTGCTTTCTGCGGCACTACGCCTATTTTTGCCCTCAGCGCATCTATATCATATTCACGCACATCTATGCCATTCACCTTGACCGATCCGTTTTCCGTATCGTAAAAACGCGGTATAAGATTCACAAGCGAGGTTTTTCCGGAACCTGTTCCTCCTATTATGCCTATAGTTTCACCACGCATGGCTTTGAATGTTATATTTGAAAGAGCCTCTTCGGCACTGCCGTTATACTTGAGTGACGCGTTGCAAAATTCGACCGCTGGTGCTCCCGGTATACCGTCCTTTTCTGTACCGTTTTTTAAACTGTTTTGTATATCCATGACATCCGATATCCTATTCGCGCACGCAAGCGCTTTTGTGAGCGAGATTATCATGTTCGCCAGCTTTATGAGCTCCACAAGTATCTGGCTCATATAGTTATAAAGAGCGACCACCTGCCCTTGAGTCAGATCTCCGGAATCAACGCGGAGCGCGCCCTGCCATATCAGAACGATCACTGCCGTGTTTATCACGGCATATGTCAACGGATTCATGAGCGCAGATATTTTTCCCACAAATTTTTGTATATTTACAAGTGTCTCATTCTTCTCAGTAAAATCTTCTGTTTCACGCTCTTCCATACAAAAAGCTCTTAAGACTCTTGCTCCTGTTATGTTCTCTCTCGTTTTGGTAAGAACATTATCAAGAGCGCGCTGGGCTTTTTTGTATAACGGCATGGTAAGAAGCATTATCCCAAATACTATGACCGCGAGCACTGGTATTGCAACAACAAAAACCAGAGCGCTTTTAACATCTATCGTAAAGGCCATTATCATCGCTCCGAAAACTACGAACGGAGAACGCAAAAAGAGTCTCAAAACAAGATTTACTCCGGACTGTACTTGGTTTACATCAGAAGTCATACGCGTTACAAGCGTTGATGTCCCAAGTGTGTCTATCTCACTGTGTGAAAGCGACTGTATGTGTGAAAACAACGCGTGGCGAAGCTTCGTTGAAAATCCAACGGCAGCCTTTGCCGCAAAAAACTGCGCTGTTATAGAACATACCAATCCTATCACTCCGAGAGCGACAAGAAGCAGACACATCCTCACGATATATCCGTAATCATTGTTCGAGATACCGGTATCGATTATTGCCGCCACGACCAGCGGCACAAAGAGTTCAAAAAGCGCCTCGAGAAGCTTAAAAAGCGGTCCGAACACACTCTCTTTTTTATAATCCTTTAAATAAACAAGAAGTTTTTTCAAATTTAACACCTCATAGAAATTCTACGCGCTATATAAATAATTACAGCACTCATGTCTTATTATAATACAGCCATATATATGTTGTCAAGGATTTAATTTGATATTTTGTCGGAATTACATCTGAAATCCACTGTAATTTAACGAAAATAAGCGTTTGTTTAAATTGACATTTTGATTCACATATAGTATAATTATAGAAAATATATATGCAAAGGAGACTATATATGGCAAAGACATATAAATTTTTAGCTTTTGATTTCGGCGCGTCTTCCGGCCGCGCGATCCTCGCAAAATTTGACGGTGAAAAACTTGTGCTCGAAGAAAAACACCGTTTTTCAAATGATCCTGTAAATATAAACGGATGTCTGCATTGGGATGTGCTGCGCCTGTTCTTTGAGATAAAACAAGGGATATTAAAATGCGCTAATTCCGGCGACCGTGATATTGACTGCATCGGTATCGACACTTGGGGTGTTGACTACGGTCTGCTCGACAAAAATGACAAACTTCTTGGTAATCCATATCATTACCGTGACACCCGCACAGAAGGAATGTATGACGAAGCATTCAAGCTTGTGCCGAAAGAGGAAATATTTAAGGAGACAGGTATAGCTTTTAACTGGTTCAATACTGTGTTCCAACTGCTCTCCGCAAAACTCAGCGGTGATGTGACTCTTGAAAACGCTAAGACGCTCCTATTTATCCCTGACCTTTTCAACTACTTCCTTACAGGGGTCAAAAAAACCGAATACACGATCGCATCAACTGCACAGATGTTCAATTCTGAAAAACATGAATGGTCATACGACATGTTAAAAAGACTCGGGATACCCACTGACATGCTCACTGATATGATCTACCCCGGAGAGATCGTTGGAAATCTGAAACCCGAGCTCGCCGAAGAACTGGGCATCGCTGAAGTGCCTATTGTAGCAGTTGCTTCTCATGACACCGGATCAGCTGTCGCTGCAGTACCGGTAGTTGACAAAAAAGACTTCATTTACATATCATCGGGAACTTGGTCACTTATGGGCGTTGAACTCGACAAACCAAACACCTCTGATGAAGCTATGAAATACAACTTCACAAATGAAGGCGGAGTAAACAAAACTATTCGTTTCCTCAAGAATATCATGGGACTCTGGCTTATCCAGGAAAGCAGACGTCAGTGGGACAGAGAGGGTACTCTCCTTTCGTTTGACGAGCTTGAACAGCAGGCGCGCGCGGCAGAGCCGTTTGCAAGCCTTATCGATCCGGATTATGAGGCATTCCAGACGCCCGGAAATATGCCAAAGCGCATAAGAGAATATTGTGAAAAAACCGGTCAGAAGGTGCCCGAGACAAAGGGCGAGATCATAAGATGCATCGCCGAGAGCCTTGCTTTCCGTTACCGTTACACTATTGAAGGAATGGAAGAAGTTACAGGCAATAAATACAATGTTGTAAACATTGTTGGCGGAGGCATAAAGGATAAGATGATCTGCCAGTTTACAGCTAATGCAACAAAGAGAGTTGTAAACGCAGGACCGGTGGAGGCTACAAGCATCGGAAATATTATCGTTCAGGGTATTGCGATGGGAGCTATAAAAGATCTTAACGAAGGCAGAAAGATAGTTAAGAACAGCTTTGACATTGCAGAATATGTTCCCGAGGACAGCGAGGCCTGGGACAACGCTTACGATAAATGGAAGAATATCATAGCAAAAACACAGTAAAGGGAAATAGATAATGGATAAGAAAAAAGACCCGCTTTTCAAATATAAGCTGCTCGTCGCCGGTCTCGGCATAGTGCTTGCAGCGCTTATAGCGGTCTTCATTATAGTTTTAGCTGTAAAATGAACGTTCGGGGCTGTATCAAAATGCACAGACCGCATAAAGCGAATGAAATAAAGTAGTAAAGCTGTTTTTGTAGATCACTTTTGATCATAGCTGAGATGGAAATTTTCATATAATGAAAATTTCATTATTAAATTCGCTTTATGCTACGAACGAAACGAACCCCTCGACGTACCCACGTACGCCTTCGGGCAAGGGACTGCGCCCTTCGTTTCGTCCGTTCTGCACCATTTTTCTAAAGCCCCACGAGGCTGTTGCAAACTCGATGAGTTTTGCAACAGCTTCGTTTTTAATTATAACATAACGATCACTATTTTTCACCAAAGGAGCTCATAGGGATATGATAATAAGAAATGCTGTACCTGCGGACGCTACCGCCGCAGCAAAGGCCGAAATGGCATGTTTCCCCGCGGCAGAGGCAGCCAGCTTAACCGCAATACGCGATAGGATAGCTGAATATCCGGATAGATTTTGGATAATGGATGATAACGGAAAAATCGCTGCCTATGTAAACGGTATGACAACAAATGAACCTGATCTTAAAGATGAAATGTATGAAAACACTTCACTTCACGATAAAAACGGGCAATGGCAGATGATATTCAGCGTTGGAACACTGCCGGAATACCGCGGCACAGGCTGCGCGTCAAAACTTTTACAATATGTGATAGATCTGTCACGCAATGAGGGAAAAAAGGGGCTCGTCCTTACCTGTAAAAATCAACTCATTGATTTTTATTCAAGATTTGGATTTATCGATGAAGGTATATCCGATTCAACACACGGAGGAGTTACATGGCATAAAATGCGGCTCACTCTGTAGAAGTCTTTAAAAATAGAAGATAGGGCTGTTGCATTTAGCGCAGTTCAGCTTCGGGCAAGGTCTTTGCAAGCAAAAACTTCGTTTCGGCCTTTCTGCATCTAAATTCAAGCAGCCCTTAACAAACGGTCATATTAATGCGATAGCATCTTATTATCTTACCATATTTTACATAAATTCATACATTCCTGCCATAACATCTTTTACTATTGAATATCCGTAATAAAGATCAGGACACCATCTTCCGCCGAGCGCCTCAACATTTTTTATTGTGCCTGCCCATGACAAAGACTTCACCGAATTATATCTTCCATGCACTTCGCCTATCGGTTCAAGTCCCACATACGCCGACATATGATTAAAATGCGCTCTTACACCATCATCCGGTGTCGCAAATGACTCATGATCATCTTTTTCATCACCGGTTGCGCCATATTTTTTGATACCCGCAAAATTATTCATATCGGGAGTCACAGCGCCGCCATACCTGCCATATCCTGTCTCTTTTGCTGCTTGAGCGTAAAGTACCTCCGGCCGCATGCCCGTAAGCTCACCATATTTCCAGTAGAGATCTGCCGCGTCTATAAACAGCTGTTCCGCATTATTAGCGGCTGCCCACTCTTTTGCTGCCTCAAGAGATATTTCCGATTCGCCTATTATAGGAGTGTATGTTTTTTCAATCCCAAGATCTTCCCATGTGAGTTCAAGATCTCCCTTTTCATTCTCTATCACTCTGTACAATAAAGCGCAGACCTCCGCCCGTGTCAAATTATCCTGCGGTCGGAGATAACCATCAGAGCCTCTGAAATATGCTCTTTCCACAGCTATGGAAAGAAGCGTCTTATATTTTGATGATACCTTATCGGCATCATTAAAATTCGCCGCCAATATATTTGAATTTCGTATGTTACCTGCTGTCAAACCGCTTGCCCGTACAAGCGTAGCGGCAAATTCTTCTCTTGTGACTGCTTCATCACCGTTAAATTCATTTCCCGGCTCTGTCATATACCCATATATATCATTGGCATATCCATAATACCAGTCGCTCGGTGATACATCCGTGAACGATCCGCTGCTGCTATCGTCAGCGCCAAAGCTCTCAACAAGCATCTTCGCCATCTGAGCTCTCGTCAATGTTCCTCCGGGATTTAAATCGCCCTTGTCATCTCCGGTCATTATTCCGTTTTCACGGCAGTATTCTATCTCTGTCTGTGCCCATGAATAATCATCCGCAGCAGAGGCACACGCCGCTGCCTGAGCGCATAATACGGTCGCGCACAAAGACGCGGCAATGAGTTTTTTTATCATTCTTATACTTCCTCCAATTCTGATCGGTAATGAGTTACACCAAAGGTATTATATGTACAAATCGGCTGAGTTATTCGTCTATGGTAATTATTTACTTTGGCATCGATCTCTCCAGTCTTTCGGCATATCTGACAGGGTCTTCGCAGCTCATAAATCCTGACATCACACATACACCCGCGCCGCCGGCTTTAATAACTTCAGACGCGTTTTCCGGAGTTATACCGCCTATCCCGTAAACAGGAAGATCTGTTACTGATAAAATGTCACGTATAAGCTCTGTGTCTCGAGGCGCGAGCCCTTTTTTACAATCAGTCACAAATATATGCCCTGCTGTCAAATAATCTGCCCCTGCCTTAGCCGCTGCCGCTGCCTGCGCCGAGGAATGCACAGAGCAGCCAACATGGTCAAATCCGGAGACATCTGTATTCTCAAGGATATCAAGCGGCATATGTATATTTTCGCATCCGAATTTTTTAGCAGCTTTCGAAAACGTATGAGCCGTTATTCTCCTGTCGCCTATATCGCATAGGAGGTCATAATACGCTTTCTCCGTCAAATCTTTCTCGCGCAGGATAACACGTATGCCAAGCTGCAATATAGCGCATATGCGTTCCGAAAATGACGCTTCTTTTCCGAATGTATTATAAAATATATGCCTATTTGAAACACAAATTATATCACACATATATATAGTCACTCATAACAGGCTGCATTCCTGCTCTTTCTATAGCGTCATATACCTCTTTTACACTTCTGCCGTCAGAGATGTCAAACTGCTCATCACCTTTTTCCTCTTCATTCTCTCCGTGGCCGCCTATACCAACACTCACGCCTCCGGATATCTTAGTTGCCGCGATCTGTATAATATTGTCACGGAAACCGGCACGCTCGCGGGTAGAGATCGTTATGCTCGCAAACGGCAGAAAAAGCCTGTACGCGCAGATCACCTGCAAAAGCTGCTTTTCATGCACATCTTTTGGATTTATCTTATCATTATTGATTATAGGTCTCAATCTCGGACACGAGATCGCGATCTCCGCATGTGGATACTTCTGCTGCAGCAAATACGCATGATATCCTGTTGCAAACGCGTCCTTTCTGAAATCATCAAGTCCCAAAAGCGCCGCAAATCCTACACCGCGCATTCCTCCAAGTATTGCGCGCTCCTGAGCATAAAACCTGTAAGGGAATATCCTCTTGTGTCCTTCAAGATGGAGCGTCTCGTATTTATCGCTGTTATATGTCTCCTGAAACACTGTAACATAATCCACACCGCATTCATGCAGATATTTATACTCGTCCGAGTTCATAGGATAAACCTCAACGCCAATCACCTTAAAATACTTCTTGGCTATCCTGCATGCCTCTCCGATGTATTTAACATCCGACATCTTTCTGCTCTCACCGGTCAAGATGAGCACTTCCTGGAGTCCCGTCTTCGCGATCTCTTTAAATTCATGCTCAACTTCTTCCATATTGAGTTTCGCTCGGCGGATCTTATTGTGGCAATTGAACCCGCAGTAAATACAATAATTTTCGCAATAATTAGCTATGTACACCGGTGTAAACATCATTACTGAATTGCCGAAATGCTTCCTCGTCTCAGCCTGAGCGCGTCTTGCGATCTCCTCTATAAACGGCTCAGCTGCAGGCGAAAGCAGCGCCTGAAAATCACGGGGTGAAAGAGTGTCAGCTGTAAGCGCCGTTTTCACATCATCCTCTGTAAAACCCGCATAGTCATAAGCGTTCATTTCTGACACCACTCTATCGAGCATATCCGACTCTATGACCTCCATATCCGGAAGATATTTCATGTGATCTATTCTGTCTGCCATTTATATACACCTCAATCCTCAAGAAATCCCGTAAGCGGTGACGATGCGGAAGCGCCCTTTTCCAGGACTCTGCCGGGGCCGCTCAAATATGCCGTTCTTCCTGCTTCGATCGCCTTTTTAAACGCCTCTGCCATAGCCGGGACATCTCCAGCGGTAGCTATCGCAGTGTTTGCCATGACCGCCGCGGCACCCATCTCCATAGCCTCGCATGCCTGCGAAGGTCTTCCTATTCCAGCGTCAACGATCACCGGAAGATCTATCTCATCAATAAGTATCTTTATAAACTCTTTTGTGCAAAGCCCCTTATTAGTGCCTATCGGCGCACCCAACGGCATAATGCATGCAGCACCGGCGTTTGCCATGTCGCGCGCGACATTTAGATCGGGATACATATACGGCATTACAACATATCCTTCTTTTGCAAGGATCTCTGTGGCTTTTGCTGTCTCATAATTATCCGGCAAAAGATATTTCGAATCACGTATGCATTCGATCTTTATAAAATCGCCGCATCCGACCTCACGCGCAAGGTGCGCGATCCTTACCGCTTCCTCTGCATTTCTTGCTCCCGATGTGTTCGGCAGAAGAGTCACGCCCTTAGGTATATAGTCAAGTATATTCGCAACATCTCCTGTAACCGCGCGACGCAGCGCGAGTGTTATTATCTGCGCACCCGCATTCTCCACTGCCGCCTTTATAAGATCGAGCGAATATTTTCCGGAGCCAAGTATAAACCTTGACGTGAATTCATGATTTCCAAGTTTAAATACATCTTTCATTATCCATTACAATCCTTTCAAATTTTTACGGCTCTGTTTTTCCGAGTATAAGCCTTAATACCATATTTGCCTGATGGTTTGCACATACCGCTACCCTCGGAGCCATCAATCCGTTTGCATCGGCAATATCCGTCACACCGTCACCGCAGATATACAGCCGCGAGAATGCTCTGCGTGTAACTATGGTATTTGCGCTCAGCATTCCGGCCATTCCCGAGCCCGACACTATAATCGTATCAGGACAGTTCAAGAGCAGCTCATT
>CAJFNT010000123.1 GCA_904395315.1 uncultured Clostridia bacterium | reverse complement strand
TTCGAATAAAGAATATGAAAGCGTGACAGTCGATATCAAGGCAATGGACAAAAATAACGTCACAACAACTGAAAAGGAATATACGGTGGATAATGTTGAGGCTGCGGTGAAGAGCATAGATCTTGATGAGCCTATGACGATAAGGAAAGCGGATAAGCTCAGGATCAAGATATTTGACGAGAGCGGAAACATCATTTCCGACAAGACTGACGATATAACGAGCGGTGTTTACAAAAACATCCCGCTTGTCGGAGACTGGATAACAGGAGAAAGATCCGGGCTTGGCATGGGAGCCGGCATAATGTCACCAACAGGCGCCCCCGCGGGAGTAGATCCTGACACAGTGGATCTTGAGAACAATATAAGCTACAGCAATGATGAAAACGCTCCCGAGCCGAATACTGACAACGCTCTTTGGTACAGACAGGGAGCGTATAAAAAAGGCGTGAGCATATATGCCCGCGACGGCTCAGACTGGGAGGAGCAGGCTCTGCCTATAGGAAACGGATATATGGCAGGCATGCTGTTTGGGATGCCTCACAAGGATCAGATACAGATCAATGAGGAAACTTTCTGGGCTGCGGGCTACAGAGGCACACAGACCGCTGTTACGCCAAACACGGTAAATCCGAACATGAGCGAAGGCATAAACGGATATATGAGCGTTGGAAACATCTTCGTAGATTTCTATGACATGCCGAGAGACGCGCAGGTGACCGATTATTACAGAGATCTGAATCTTGACGAAAGCGTAGCTCATGTGCAGTATAAATATAACGGAGCAACATACAACAGAGAGTATTTCGCGTCATATCCGAAAGAAGTGCTTGTATTCCGTTACACCTCAGATGAGGGTATGGATTTCACTGTGGATCCGGTATCGATGCATCCGGGAAATGTGACAGTCAAGGACGGAGAGATAACGATAGTAGGAAAGCTCAAAGACAGCGAACCGTATTCCTCGGGCGGAAACGCGGCTTGGAATCAGGAGTCCGATCTTGAGTACTGTACAAAAGTAAAGGTAATAGCTGATGACGGAACGGTCACAGACGGTTTGAACGAGGTCACGGTTAACGGCGCAAAGGGAGTTACGATAATCGTAGCGGCGGCAACGGATTACGATCCTGATCAGTTTGAGCTCAACGCTGACGGCACGGTAAATATGGAAAAGACGCCTTATAAGAGCGAGAGAGGAGTTCAGGCGGCGATAGACAAGGCGACAGCAAGGATAAACGGAGCTGCGGCAATGACTTATGAAGAGCTTAAAGCTGAGCATATCGCAGATTATAAGTCGCAGTTTGACACGGTAAAATTCAGTCTTACGGATGACGGAGAGATATGTCTTACACCGACAGACGAGCTTCAGGCATCATATAAGAGCGTTGTAGGCGCAACGAAGAACGCTGACGGCTCGACAAGCGTGTCATATGACAGCAGCGCGTATTCGGAGCTTGACAAGCATCTTGAGGAACTTCATTATAACTATGCGAGATACCTTATGATATCTTCATCACGTTCGACGACTATGCCGGCTAACCTTCAAGGTAAATGGTGTCAGTCGACTGCGGAGATCTGGGGATCGTGCTACTGCATCAACATCAATATGGAGATGAACTACTGGTTTGCCGGTGAAGCGGGGCTTACAGACAGCTTCAAATCATTGATAGGCTGGTTCAAGTCGCAGATACCGGCGGGCCGTGTCACCGCAAAAAATATGTACGGAGTAACTCCGAAGTCATATAAGCTTGAGGACAACGGCACGATAACATTCACCGATTCCGAGGACGATGCTGATGACGTGTTCATAATGCATACGAAGCAGGCGATAATGGGAACGACCGATATGACGGGCTCTACGAATATACAGTCGGCCGGAAACACGGCATGGCTTATGTACAATCTTTGGGATCTGTACCAGACGACCGCTGATAAGGAGCTTCTTGCAAATGAGATATATCCTATAATGCGAAAGGCGGCAAACTTCTACACGCAGTATATCTATACGCATGAGAGAAAGACAACGACAGATACCGAGAAGTATCCGGACGGATATTATTATACGACCTGGGCAGGACGCTCGCCCGAGCAGGGACCGACAGAAGAGGGTATAAAATATGATCTGCAGCTCGTGGCAGGAATGTATGATTATACAATAGCCGCGGCAGAGACTCTCGGTGTCGATGCTGCTAAGGTAGCGGTATGGAAGGAGATACGCGATCATCTCGAACTGCCGGTAGAGCTTGGCGATGACGGACAGATCAAGGAATGGAAAGATGAGACAACATATAACACTGACAGCAACGGCAATGCGATAGGCGATCCTGTACATCGTCACATCTCGCATCTGGTTGGTCTTTACCCCGGAACACTGATAAATCGTGACACACCGGAGCTTCTCAACGGAGCGAAGATCGTGCTTGAAAAACGCGGCGATGACGCTACAGGATGGTCATGCTCGAACAAATTCCTTCTCTGGGCAAGATGCCTCGAGGGAGACAAGGCGCTCGAACTGTTCAGGTATCAGCTCGCGCAGAAGACATACGGAAATCTGTTCGATACCCACGCTCCTTTCCAGATCGACGGAAACTTTGGTTCGGCTGCGGCGGTGATGGAGCTTCTTATGCAGTCACAGACAGGGGATATATATATTCTCCCGGCGCTTCCGACCGAGTGGGATAAGGGTGAGATAAGCGGCATAAAGGCAAAGAACGGCGCAAGCGTCGATATAAGCTGGTCTGACAACGAGGCTGACACATTTACGATAACACCGGCTGTTGACGGCGACATAACCATAGGCTATGACAGAGAAAACGGCACGTTTATGCTGAATGGCGAAACATATGTTGATATGAGAAACGGAGCTCAGTATACGATAAAGGACGCGAAGGCAGGAACGGCATACACATTCACTGCAACGGTAGCTCAGGACGATCCGAATGCGCCTAAGATCACTATTGAGGATAACACCGTAACTGTAAGCAATGCTGACGATGGAGTATTGGTAGTTGCAGGATATGACGAGAACGGTGCTCTTGTAAAGATGGAAGCTGCGAACGGTATGACAGCCGATATTTCTGAGTATGCGGACTGCCATGAGGTAAAAGCATTCCTTTGGAACAGTTTAGAGGATATGGAGCCTATATGTGACAGCGCTTCGCAGAAAATGTAAACGCTCTCTCTCAAAAACTAAATGATAAAAAAAATAACATACCCGGCAAAACGGGTATGTTATTTTTTTGTGGGCGAATCATTCGGACAAAGCCTCTCGCTCTTCCGCTTCTCGCTCTGAGTATTCGCATCCGCAGTAATTCTGCCGGTAGAGATCATATATCGCCGAGAGCTCACAGGAGCGCTTATAGCCGTTTTTTTTCTTGAAATCGGAATACAGCCAATTCACACTGTGCTTTTCCCCCAGCTCCGCGCCTATGGCGTTGAGCGCCTGCGCGTTTTTATGCGGGCTTATCGACAATGTGGTGGTATAGTAATTATATCCGCCGTTGGCGGCGGCCTGCGCGGAGTGTTCAAGACGCAGACGATAGCATTTTATGCATCTTGCGCCGCCCTCGCGCTCGCTCTCAAGCCCCTTTGCGATCTCCTCGAACTCTTCGGGCGAGTATCCGCCGTCAAGGAACTTTATGTCATTAGAATGCGGGAGCTCAGAGATAAGTCTCCTAAGTTCCGCTGATCGCTTTTCGTATTCCTCCTTGTCCGTTATGTTGGGATTGTAAAAGAATACGGTAATATCAAAGTATTTGTTCAGATATTCCAAAACGTAGCTTGAGCAAGGGGCGCAGCAGGCGTGCAGCAATAGCGACGGCTTGTCGCCTGACGTGACTATGTTTTCAAGCGTTTTGTCCAAAACTATCTGATAATTCTGTTTCAAAGTTAAATCACTCCTGTAGACATGCTGATCATCCGAGCTTCTTTGCGGCTTCAACTGCTATCGCGCATTCAACGCGCTTTTTCTCCATCTCACATGCGAGCTCATACGGTTTGTTTATGTCACCGTTGAAGTTGAACGCGTTTGCGCTGCATCCGCCGCTGCAGTAGAACTTTGCGAAGCAGCCGCGGCATTTGTCTTTGGTGTATATATTTGAATCCTCAAAATATTTTCTTATTTTTTCGTCAAGCTTGCCGTCGTAAACATTGCCCATCAAAAAGTCCTTGTTTCCAACGAACTGATGACATGGATAGAGGTCGCCGTCCGCTGCTACAGCGAGATACTCATGTCCCGCTCCGCAGCCGGAAAGACGCTTGATCGCGCACGGTCCCTGATCGAGATCGATCATGAAATGGAAGAAGTTGAACCAATTTCCCTCTTTCCAGCGCTTCAGGTATTCCGCGGCAAGCTTTTCGTATTGATCGAAAATTTCCGGGAGATCCTTTTCTGTGAGCGCGTATTCCTCATCCTCCGGCGCCACTACCGGCTCGACGCTCGTCTGTTTGAATCCGAGGTCGGCAAGGTGTGTTACATCGTTCGCAAAATCCTTGTTAAACGCGGTGAATGTGCCGCGGACATAGTAATTGTCCTGGTTTCGGCTCTCCGCAATATCGATAAATTTCGGCAGTATAGCGTCATATGTGCCGCTGCCGTCTACTCTCGGACGCATCCTGTCGTTCACTTCTTTTCTTCCGTCGATACTGAGAACGACATTGGACATGTTTTCATTTATATATTTTTTCTTTTCCTCGTCAAGCAGTATGCCGTTTGTGGTAACGGTGAATCTGAAATTCTTGCCGTGTTTTTTACCCTGCTCTTTGGCATATTCGGTGATCTCTTTTACAACGCCGAAATTCATGAGCGGTTCGCCGCCGAAGTAGTCGATCTCTATATTTTTTCTCGATCCGCTGTTTGCGATAACAAAATCGATCGCTTTTTTGCCTGTTTCGGCGCTCATCATACCGCGCTCGCCGTGGTATTCTCCGGTGCCTGCGAAACAGTACTTGCAGCGGAGATTGCAGTCATGGGCGATATGGAGGCAGAGAGCCTTCACAACGCTCTGCTTGTCCCAGTTCTTAGCGAATTCCTCGTATGTGTCCTCTGTGAACAGCTGCTCTGCTCTGTACAGCTCGCATATCTCAGAGTAGCTTTCCTCTATATCCTCTTTGCTGTATTTTTTCGAAAGCTCGTCTGCTATAAAATCCGGACACGCGCTTTCGGGAGTGAACGGTTCAAGAAGGTAGTCAAGCATATCGTAAACGCAGTCGTCAACAACGTGAACGGCGCCCGAGCAGATATCGAGAACGATATCCATATCAAACATTTTATATTTATGTATCAATTCGATCTGATCCTTTCAAAACAATGTATATTTTCAGCAATCAAAACAATACGCCCGGCGCGGGGGATCCCGGCGCCAAGCGCAGTGCTGAATCAAATAATTTCGTTTTGCCGCATTATGCAGCCGAAATTATTCCGCATGCTCGCACTTCTGGTTAGCAACTGTGCACGAAGTTTTGCATGCAGACTGGCAGGAAGTCTGGCATTCGCCGCAGCCGCCCATAACGGCTGTTTCCTTAAGGTTAGCCTTGTTCAAAGTCTTAACGTGTTTCATAGACAATCCCTCCTCTGATCCGGTTCCGCGGCGGCAAAACCGCCGTCATACCGATTTTTTGCGCAAATGCGCTCTGCTATTAGTATATCATAAAGTAATTGAAAAATAAAGTCTTTTTTAAAAAAATTTTGATACGCAGTTAGATTTCAAATGAAGAGTCATCATTTTTATCATTTTCATCATCCTCCAAAATCTTTTTTCGCGGATACGGTTCGGGATAATCCGTAATGCCGAGAATATAGTCTACAGATGTGTTATAAAACAAGGCAAGCCTAATAAGAGAGTCAATCGAGATTTGACGCTGTCCTGTCTCATACTGTGAGTATGTATTTTGTTTTATGCTAAGGACTGTGGAAATATCATTTTGGGATAGATCCGCATCCTCTCTCAGATCTTTCAGTCGCATTCTCATAAGTTAGTTATCCCCTTTCGATATTGTTTCTTTAGTGCAATTTTTTTATGCATTTATGATGTTCCGCGGGCACAGTTGCGAGTCTGCGGATCGTTTAAGATATCGATTGTAACGATGCCTTATTTTTCAAACTGAAACGGCGAATAACTTTGCAGAACATATGCTAAGTATGATCTTTTTTCATAAGTTTCATTTATCTACATTATAACTTAAATTGCGGTATAATGTTTGAATTTATCTCAAATTGAGATTTTTTATGCTGATTTATCACATATAGAATATTTTACTTTGTTAATGGTTTTATGAGTAATAACGAATATAACTATTGTTTTTTAACTATAAGTTTATTGATAATGTATAAATAACTCTTTGATATTTAGTGCATTTTAACTGATAAAATAATGTTTATACTAAAATATTTGTGGTATATATATAGTATGAGTTTTCTGTGATGATACAGGAACTGAGAACGAAACAAATAATATCGGGGCTGCCGCTTATTCAGCCGCCGGTGCTTACAAGGAGGAAAAATATATATGGAGAATATCAGAAATATCGCTGTCATGGGACATGGTAAATGCGGAAAGACGACTCTCACGGAGGCTATGCTTTTTAATGCCGGAGAGATCAAGCGCTTTGGAAGCGTTGCGGACGGAACGACAACCACGGACTATGACAGCGAGGAGATAAAGAGAAAGTTTTCGATAAATACATCTATCGCTCCGGTAAATTGGAAGGGTATGAAGTATAATGTGATAGATACCCCCGGATATTTCGATTTTGCCGGTGATGTTAAAGCAGGTGTAAGAGCGGCTGATTCGGCTTTGGTCGTTTTGAGCGGAAGAAGCGGGGTATCGGTAGGGACCGAGCAAGCGTTTAAGTATGCCAAGACAAAGGATATTCCCATAATGTTTTTTGTAAACAAGATAGACGATAACCGTGCCAGCTATGAAAAAACTCTTGAAGAGATGAAAGAGGTGTTCGGAAAGGCTGTGACACCGTTCGTTTATCCGATACGCGAGGGCGATGAATTTAAAGGATTTGTTGATATAGTGGATATGACGGCTCGCCGCTATGAAGGTAAGGACAGAGTTGATATTCCTGTGCCGGAGGGTATGGCAGAGGTAGTTGCTCCGCTGAGGGAGATGATAATGGAAGCCGTTGCAAGCACCGATGAGGAGCTTATGGTGAAATACTTCAATGAGGAAGAGTTCACATTCGACGAGATAAAGCAGGCTATAAGAAAGGGCGTAAAGGATGGAAGCATATATCCTGTATACTGCGGAAGCGGTCAGGATAACATAGGAATAAGGAGTCTTATGGACGGCATAGGCAAATATCTGCCGTCACCATCGGAGATAAAAGAAATAGGAAGAAAACGAGACACCGCGGAGCCGGTTGAGCTTGTTCAGTCTGAGGAAGAAACAACGGCTGCAGTGGTATTCAAGACCATTGCGGATCCGTATGTCGGCAAAATGTCAATATTCAGAGTATATTCCGGTGAGATAAAGGCTGACAGCACATATTATAACCCGAACAGGGAAGAAAATGAAAAAGTCGGCAAAGTGTACACGCTCTGCGGAAAAAAACAGACGGAGGTCAAATCAGTAAAAGCTGGTGACATAGGCTGTGTTACAAAGCTTGAGCACACAAAGACAGGCGATACGCTCTGCGATAAAAATAAGGACATAATACTTACCGGTATCGAATTCCCGCCGCCGGTGCTCTCGATGGCTGTAAAGCCTGCGGCAAAGGGAGACGAGGAAAAGATAATAAGCGGGCTTACCAGGCTCATGGACGAGGATCCGACTTTTACGGTGACAAACAATCCGGAAACAAAGCAGACTCTCATAAACGGTCAGGGAGAGCAGCACATAGACGTTATCGTGAGCAAGCTCAAGAACAAGTACGGCGTCAATGTCATACTTGAGGAGCCGATAACGCCGTACAGAGAAACGATAACGAAGACTGCCGTGGTCGAAGGAAAGCATAAGAAGCAGTCGGGAGGACACGGTCAGTACGGTCATGTAAAGATAGAGTTTTCACCGGGTCTCACCGAGGAGCTCATGTTTGAGGAAAAGGTATTCGGCGGAAGCGTTCCGAAGAACTATTTCCCGGCTATAGAAAAGGGACTTCAGGAGAGCTGTGCCAAAGGCGTGCTTGCCGGGTATCCGGTAGTAAATCTGAAAGCGACACTGCTTGACGGTTCATACCATCCCGTAGACTCGTCTGAAATGGCGTTCAAAACGGCGGCGTCTATCGCGTATAAAGAGGGATTAAAGCAGGCCGGTCCTGTCATCCTTGAGCCTATAGGCTATCTCAAGGTATATATCCCGGAAAATATCATGGGCGATATCATAGGTGATATAAACAAACGCCGCGGCAGGATCATGGGTATGGGCGAGAGCGATAAGGAAGGTCTCAATCTGGTAGAGGCAGAGGTGCCGATGTCGGAGATGCATAAGTATGCAACAGATCTCAGAGCAATGAGCGGCGGACGCGGTGAGTTTACGTTTGAGTTCGTCCGTTATGAGCAGGCGCCTATGGATGTTGCGAATAAGATAATAGCGTCGGCGCATAATTGATTTTTGGTTGATACACTCTTTTTGATATAATAAGCGGTAAAAACGGTCACGTTGTTCGTGACCGTTTTTACTATTCTGAGATATCTGGTGACTGATCAAATTCATGCCTGTAGCATGCTGGTGATATGCCCTCAGCTCTTTTAAAGTGTTTTATGAAATTGCTCGGTGATGAAAAACCGACAGCCGAAGATATCTTATTTATAGATTCGTTTGTTGAGCGCAGGAGTATCTTGGCGCGGTATATCCTATAGTTTATCATATATTCATACGGTGTTACCCCCATTTGTTCCCTGAACAGACGTATAAAATAGTATTTAGATATATTTACATGTGCTGTTATGTCATTAAGATTTATGTCGCTTGTATAGTTTGTGCGTATGTACTCGACAGCCGAGTGTATGTCGTTGTAGTGAGAGTTCTCTTTCGTTGATGTGAGCTGAGAGGAAAGGCGCTGGGTAAGCAGCGTGCTGAGTATCTCTGAGAGTGTGTTTGAGATCTGCACCATACTGATCATATCGCTTCGCCGCGCCATCAGGGCTATGTAGTGGATATCGCGTATCAAACTATCCCGGAAAACGATGGGTACTCCCTCGGAATGCAGCTCGCTCAAGAGGGTGGCGTATGAGCGCACGCCGGATCCGTCAAGCTTCATCCATATAAAATGCCAGCTTTCATCATCTGAATCGCAGCAGCTGCAGCTGTCCGTCAGTATCATATTGTTTTTTTTCAGATCGATACTTTTGCCTTTAACGGTAAGCTTTCCGCTTCCGGCAAGGGTGAATATCAGAAAATATCCGTCACGGTCCTGTCTTTCGGCGAAGCCGGTTTTTCTGTATTTGACATCACCCATTTCTGTCACATAAAACGGCAGAGTTCTGTTTATATTTTCACAGATGACCCACTCGGGTGTTTCGGCTCGAGTCACATTGTCCGGCATTTAAGACATCCTTTCGTGTTTTTATAGAACAATTGTACCAGATTATCAGTTTTTTGTCAATCCTGAAGCCATATCGGAATTTACAAAAAAATTAAAAAAATTAAAAAAAAGACTTGACAAATTGAGGCTACAGATGTAAACTATAGATAGAGTTACAATTGTAGACTCAATATGGATAGGAGGGTAGGTATGGAGAGTTCTAAAAGTATTTCCGAGTCTG
Organism: uncultured Clostridia bacterium; assembly: GCA_904395315.1. Lineage (GTDB taxonomy): Bacteria > Bacillota > Clostridia > UBA1381 > UBA1381 > Ornithomonoglobus. Next base: position 3,995 of record CAJFNT010000123.1, on the reverse strand, counting down.
AGTGGAAGGTGCTCGAGATCCTGTGGGACAAGCCCGGCAGTCTTATAGGAGAGATACGCGATGCGCTTTCCGGCAGCGGATGGAGCTATTCTACTATCAAGACTCTTGTGGCAAGGCTCGTTAAGAAAGGCGCGCTCAGAGCCGAGGATTCGCCGCAGGGGAAACGGTATTATCCGGAAGTGGACGAGGATGAATCGCGCAGGGATGAGACAAAGCACTTCCTTGAGAGGATCTATAACGGTTCTGTCAGAATGCTGTTCTCGAATCTTGTGAAGGGTTCAAAGCTGTCCGAAGAAGAGGCGGAGGAACTGATGGGATTGATCGACAAAATGGAGGACTGACCATGAATAGTGTAGTATATTCTCTGTTTATATCATTGGCATTGCGCGTAACGGTGATCACGGCGTTTGTGATGCTCATAAAAATCATATTCCGGCACAAGCTTTCCGCGTCGGCGCATTGTGCGATATGGTGTATACCGGTCGTGCAGATAATATTTTGCATGGGAAATGTCAGCATACCGGCAAAAACCAGCATATATAACGTGGTCAGTGACGTTGCGGCTTCGGCGGGAACTATCGCCGCGCAGCCGGATGCGGCGCATGTTGATATACGGAACATTATAGCGCTGATCTACTGCCTCGGCGCCTCGGCTCTCGCGGTCTGGTATCTTTCAGTGTTCCTGATACACAGGTATAAGACGTCAAAGCTTGGTATTGTCTCTGACAAAACATCGGTAAAAATACTCAGTGAGCTCAGGACGATGCTCGGCATAAGGGATGAGATAACGCTTCGGCGGGGCGATTTTGCTCAGACTGTAAGAAAGACGGTCATAATTCCTGACGGTTATTCGCCTGAGGAACAGCGGCAGATCATGCTCCATGAGCTTTGTCATTACAAGAATAAAGACAATCTAAAGCTCCTTGTCGGGGCAGCGGCGGTGTGTCTTAACTGGTTCAATCCGATCGTGTGGATCGCGTTCAGGAAGTTCCGCAGTGATATCGAGATGTGCTGTGATGACAATGTTATGAAGCTTACAGAGAGCAAAAAGGGATATGCCATGGTGCTTGTAAAGAGCGCGTCAGATCATGCGCGGTTCATTCCGGGCGCCACAGGCGTGAGTGACAGCAAGAACGAGATAGCTCGCCGTGTGAAGCGGATAGCTTCATGGAAGAAAAAGAAACCGGTATGGCTCGTTGCGGCGGTCTGCGCGTGCGTTACTGTGTCATGCCTGTGTCTTACCGACGCTGTTTCAAACGCAGTGGAGAACACAGTTGATGTGACTTCGACACCGGAGCCCGTAGAGGTAGTACCGGCGATAATCGACACTGTGACATCACAGGGTGAGCAGGAGCCTGTATCGGAGCCGGAGGCGGCGGAGCGCGCAAGTGAACAGCCGGCATATGAAGCAAGCGTGAACATGCCGGAACAAAACAGCCGTGAAGCGGAAACAGCGGCAAATACCGTTCCGGAACAGAGCACGGCGGATACGGGATATACTGAGCAGGCGCAGACAGTTCCGGAGTATACCGAAAATGATGTTGAAGCGTCATATGCTGTACCGACCGAAGCTGCAGAGGCCGAGGCGGTCACGGAAAGCGCGGCGGAAGCTGAGGCGGAGGCGCCGAGCGAGGACATATATTCCTCTCTGGGCGAACCGGAAAGTGTCAGCGCTAACGGCAATAAGGAGACTTACAGTCTCGGCGATGGCAGGACCGCGGTGCTCCATTATGATGACGGAGAACTTGAGACCGGGTATATAATAAACGGCGGCGAGACCTCTGAGAGCGCGGAAGGATCGTCAGCCGCATCGGATGCGGATACCGTATCCGAACAGTGAAAGCTTTTTGGGAGAATGCCTCCGCGTGTTGACGGAGAAAGGTAAATGATCGAAGGGAGATAACGGGCAGGGAGATAATAGGTCAAAGGGATAAATAGATTTAAAACGCAGGTAAATGGGTAAAAGGGAGCCGGGGCGGCGGAGGCCGTCCCGGCAAGATAAATAGGAGGTTTGACATGAAAAAGAAAATAACGTCGATCACTGCGGCGATCCTTATGAGCGTATCCTGTATAAATGCCGGAGCGTATGAGGTCAGAGAGGAATACATGAACGATCTGGATATCTTAGGTATAACAGCAGTATCACAGTCTCAGGACATGGATGCGCCGGTGAGCAGGGCGGAGGCTCTTGCGATGGTATGCATCGCGGCGGGAGTCCAGCCGGAGAGCGATGACGCGCCGGTCTTTTCGGATGTGTCTGTCGAACACTGGGCGCGAGGGTATATAGCTGAGGCATATGCGCGAGGCTGGGTGAATGGGAGCGACGGCGGCATCTTCCGTCCCGAAGATAACGTCAAGGGAGCGGAGTTTATAAAGATGCTCGTGAGCGCGCTGGGCTATAGTATATATGCCGATAACGCTGGAGGATACCCGAACGGATATATGACATATGCCGCCGCGCTTTCGCTGTTCGGCGACATTGGAGTGGAAACGACCGCCGAGCTTGACCGCGGTGAAGTGTTGACGATATTATATAACGCGATGGATGCTCCGCTGCTCGAGATCAAATACATCGAGACGGACGGCGGAACTGAGATGAGCGCGGTTATCTGTGACGGAACATTAGTACCGTTCAAGTCATTCAGGACGCAGCTGGAAGCTGATAATCAATAATAGTGAGAGAAAATAGGTGAATAATATGAGAAGAATAGCGATGATGATAGCGGCAGTGCTGACGCTTGGAGTGTCTGTGCTTGCACAGGCGGCAGATATGATCGAGATAGGCAGTGAGCGGGCAGAGGTGTACAGGACGATGGGCGAAGGCAGCGAAAGCTCGGGCGGCTTGAAGGAGACATACAGACTAAGTGACGGCACAGAGGCTGTACTGCATTTTGATGACGACATTCTGGTTAGAGGATTTATACTAAACAACTGAACTATAGGATACTGATAAGGCACATAAGGAGGACAGGGATGAATAGGTGGAAAATGAAAGCCGCGGCGCTTTTGTGCGCGCTGTCTGTGATGCCCGCGGCGATGCCGCTGGGCGCGGGCGCGGCGGAATGGATAAATCTGTCGTCATGGTCATACGCGGAGGTCAGCGGTTTCGTCAGTGAGGGGCTGCTGCCGGCGCGGCTTGAAAATGAAGGCGATTTCACGCGACCAATAACGCGTGGTGAATTTGCCGAGCTGATATATTCAGTGTTAGAAAGCACCGGTGTATTTGCAGACAGTATGTATAACAGTCCGGAATTCAGCGACTGCGGTGATTATCCTAATATAAATAAATTGCGGCTTTGCAGTATAGCGCAAGGTTTTGGAGATAATACATTCAGACCGGAGGGAACGATAACACGTGAGGATGCGGCAGTGTTTGCGGCGCGCGCTGTCGAGCAGATGGGGATATTGTCATATGTATTTGACGAGGAATCCGATACAAGCGTTTTAGACAATATTGTCGATCGGGATGAGATAAGTGATTACGCGGCGGATTCGGTTGAAGAATTGCTTGAAAACGGAATGATGAGCGGAGGCGAGGACGGGAGATTTTTGCCTAAAAGTGAGCTTACAATAGAGCAGGCAGTGAGTATTGCATACAGGATATATAAGAAGATACCGAGGCTCATATCTTCTGACAATGAGGGGTACACCGGTGATACGGAGCAGATTATTCAAAGTTATGAAAACGGACTTACCGAAACGTATTATAACGAGACTTATTATATAAAGGACGGCGAAAAGGTGCTTATGGAGTTTGAAAGTGATGTATATTCACAGATACTCAGCTGCACCTACAGCAATACAAGATTTGTTTTTGCCGTTAATTTTAACGACAAGACCGATGTTTACAATGCGGATACCGGAGAGCATCTTTATACTATACCATATATAGTCTATAAGCTCGATGCGAGAGATGGGTACATATATGTTTATTCTGCAAGATTCATGCCGGTTTACAGCGGTATATATAATTTTGAAGGCAGTGAGCTGATAGA
>CAJFNT010000122.1 GCA_904395315.1 uncultured Clostridia bacterium | reverse complement strand
CCGCATCCTATCGGAGTTATATCCTCGCGTGTGATTTTATAAAGGGCTTCTTTAAGCGTGCCTTGGATCGTAGGTACCCCGGACTGTATTTGCCACCCATGATAATTTGTTCCGTCAAATTGCAAAGTCAATCTAATATTCATTATATCATTACTTTCATTAAAATTCAATTATAAAATTCAATAATTGCTAAAATTCCGCAAAAAAATATCATTATTATCAATGTGTACAGGTCAATTTTAGCAAAATGTGTTTTTTTTCTCGGCGTTCGTGTGCCTTTGCCGTAGCATCTTGATTCCATGGCAAGAGACAGTTCCTCTGCGCGGCGCAAAACACTCACAAACAGAGGCACTGTAACAGGTATCATTGCTTTGGCGCGTGATATCAAACCGCCGCGGGAGAGATCGGCTCCCCTTGCGCGCTGAGCTTTCATTATCCGTTCAGCCTCATCTGCCAAATTCGGTATGAATTTGAGTGTTATCGATATGATCATAGCAATATCATTCGAAGGGACACCTATTCGTTTCAGCGGACTTATAAGATGTGCAAACCCATCTGTTAGAGCTATGGGAGGGGTAGTGAGTGTTAAAAGCGATGTGCCGGTCACGAAGAATATGAATCGCAGCGCGATAATAACAGCTGTGCGTATACCCTCGTATGTTATGTTCACCGGCCCAAATTGAACGATCACACTGCCATTGATAGAGATGATATCGACTATGATTGTGAACAGCAAAAACCATCTCATCGGTTTAAGACCCTTGATAAGATATTTCAAGGATATTTTGGATATCAGGGCGGCAGCTGCCGTGAAAACGCTTATTACAGTCATTGAAAAAAAGCTGTCGCAGTAAAGCGCAAAAATCGAGTATATAATCGAGATGATTATTTTGGTGCGTGGATCAAGTCTGTGCAGAGCTGAATTGCCGCTTACATATCGTCCTATTGTTATGTCACGGAGCATTTGTTATGGTTCCTTTCATTTGCGGATATATTCCGTGTTCGGTAAAAACGTCACAGATAGATCGAAACACATCTTGACGTGTCAGCATTTTTCTTGTCTTTATACCGAAACATTCAAGTTCTTTTTGGAGCTTTATTGACTGAGGTATATCTAGAGAGTATTGAGCAAGCAATTCCGCGTGGGCAAATATGTCATCGGGCGCGCCGTGCGCTATTACTCTTCCGTTGTGCATAACAAGGAGCTCGTCAGCGTATTCTGCAGCATCATCCATTGAATGTGTTACGAAAACGACAGTTAGGTTGTTATTTTCAGCGAGTTCCCTGATACTTGAAAAGATACGTTTTTTATTTTGAGGATCAAGTCCTGCAGCCGGCTCGTCAAGCAGTAGCAGCGAAGGCTTCAGGGCGAGGATCCCGGCAAGTGCAGCCATCCGTTTTTGACCTCCTGACAGGTCAAACGGAGATAGCTTCAGGAGTTCTGGGTCAAGTCCGGCAAGCTCAGCTGCCCATTTTACGATATTGTCAAGTTCAATACCGTTTATCCCGGACAGGGACGGTCCGTATGCTATATCATCGTATACGGTTTCTGCAAATAGTTGGTATTCAGGATGCTGAAAAACAAGTCCAATTTTATTTCTGCAGTTTTTCGGAGCGCAGTCGTTGATCAGGACTGTGCCTGAATCCGGTTCTGTGACCCCCCCTATGATCTCCGTTAAAGTGGATTTTCCGCTGCCTGTTTTTCCTACGATAGCTGTTATTCTATTATTTGGGATAGCTGCATCGATCCCAATGAGAGCAGGCGTACAATCGGATATTGTGTGATAGGAATAATATATATTTTTTAATTCTATCATGTTTTGCCTCTTGCTTTTATAATTTCGTTTATCATTTCAGCGCAGTCTTTAATATTGAAAGGCATTCTCGGTATTTCATAACCGGCTTTTTTTAGTTCTGCACATAAATTGATCGTAAAAGGAGGTTCAAGTCCGCATCGTTCTATCAGATCTGTGTCTGAAAAAATCTCCCACGGAGTTCCGTCTGCCGCAACAATGCCGTTATCTACGATAATGATCCTGTCTGCGGCGACGGCTTCATCCATATAATGTGTGACCCATATCACTGAAATGTTCAATTCGTTTTTCAGGCCTTGTACACAATCAAACAGCTGTTTTCGAGCCTGAGGATCGAGCATTGATGTGCTTTCATCAAAGATCATATATTCCGGGCGCATAGCGATTATGCCGGCAATGGCGGTCAGCTGTTTTTGACCGCCGGAAAGACTGTTTATATTTTTGTCTCTAAGCTCTGAAATACCGGCTGATCTTATAGCGAATTCAACACGTCTGTTTATCTCGGACTCATCAAGGCCGAGGTTTTCCGGCGCGAATGCGACATCGTCTTCCACTGTGGATGCAACCGCCTGAGAATCGGGATCCTGAAATACCATTCCGGCTCTTTCGCGTATGTCGTACACGTATTTTTCATCATTTGTGTCCATACCGTCAACAGTGACTTTTCCGCTCTGAGGCAGTAAAACCGCGTTGATATGTTTTATAAGAGTTGATTTCCCGCTTCCGCTGCGTCCAAGTATTGCGGTGAACGAGCCTTTTTCTATTTTTAGATCAATTCCGTCAAGAACATTGCGAGTTTCTTTTCCAATGTGATATTTACGCCGCAAGCTGCTTATTTCTATCATAAGTAGAGACCTTTCGTCAGTTATTGTGTTTATTATATCATAAAGATCGGTTGATTGCAATATAAGGATTCAGTGAGACACAAAAAAAGGAGCGTAGCTCCTCTTTTAATATCTTAATACAGCCATCTTCATGATAGCAAGCATTTCACGCAGATAGCATGGAGCTATGTTGTACCAACTTGTGTCGGCATGAAGATGATTAAATGTAAAGCCCTGAAGTCGCGCGAGATTATATGCTCTGTATATATGGAAATCATTCGTGACAAATACTGTCTGAGACGCTGCAAGCGCATTATCCGCCGCTTTGTTTGAGAATTTAAAATTCTCGGAAGTGGATGTGGATCTGTCTTCAACGATTATCCTTTCATTATCTATTCCGCGCTCGGTGAGATAACGTCGCATTGCTTCCGCCTCCGTTATGGTCTCACCGTTCCCCTGACCGCCGGACACTATCACACGGCACGTGTTGTTTCGGTCAAGATATTCCAGCGCGGTATCAAGTCTTGCGCGAAGAGGTTCGGTAGGACTTTCACCGCGCAGACCGCAACCGAGAACGATAAGATAGTCTTCATTGTACGTAGTGTTGTCAGCAGTTCCATATACAAAAAGAAATGCCACTGTAACAGCGGTGATCAAGCCTCCGAGAGCAATAAGTACCGCAACAAGCTTGAACAGCGGAAACGCAAGCAGTTTTTTTGTTCTTGATAAGAATATTGACGGCAGGAAGAATATCAAGCCTATCAGGATAGTTAGATAGCTGCCTATAGTGGAATTTGCAAATATGATCATAAATATGCCATTTAGAATAAGCGCCGCTCCGAATAATGCGGTGAAAGTTCTTACTGCATATTTCAGCATAAAAAGAGCCCCTTTCATAATGCCAAGGTATAAAGCCGAATCAGTGAGACATCATTATCTCATTTTTCAACCGTATGTGTTTATTTTAATTATATTAAATTATACGTATATAGTCAACAGCATTCGTTCAAAGTTACAAAAATGTTTACAAATATGCAACAATATTACTTGTTGAAAAACGATATAAAACGTGATTTTCGGCAATTTTATTGACTTTTTAGATTATGTGTGATAGAATAAATCAGTATTTGTAAATAATGACGTATACATATTTGATAACGTTTATGCAAAAATAATTTTTAGGAGGATTGGGTATCTATGGATACAACGACGCTTGGCGCCAGGATGACTGAGATATTGAAGGACATCGACAGTTTTGTGTGGGGATTGCCGCTTATAATACTCATTATAGCGACAGGCATATATCTGTCGATCCGCGTAAAAGGTCTTCAGATACGTCATCTTGGCAAGGCTTTGAAGTTTATGGTGAAGAATGAGGAAGGCGGAGAGGGTGAAGTAACAAGTTTCGGAGCGCTGTGCACAGCTCTTTCGGCTACAATAGGAACGGGAAATATTGTGGGCGTGGCTACGGCTATCGCCGCGGGCGGTCCGGGAGCGTTGTTCTGGATGATAGTTGCCGCTCTGTTTGGTATGGCAACGAAGTATACAGAAGGCTTCCTTGCCATCAAATACAGGACTATCGATAAAGAGGGCCATGTTCTCGGCGGACCATTTTATTATATTGAGAATGGAATGGGAAGAAAATGGAAATGGCTCGCCAAGATCTTTGCATTCTTCGGCGTATGTGTAGGACTTATGGGTATAGGAACATTTACTCAGGTCAACGGTATAGCGAGCGCTGTTCAGACATATTTTGATCCTAATTCGGCGTTTTCAGTGAATATTTTAGGACGAGATATTTCGTGGTATGTAGTAATAACCGGACTTGTTGTGACTGTTTGCACAGCTTTGGTCGTTATCGGAGGTATCAAGAGGATCGCAAAGGTTTCCGAAGTAGTTGTGCCTTTTATGGCTATACTTTATTTTGTATTTGCGATACTTTTGATAATATGCAATCTTAACAGGATACCTGCGGCGCTGGTGCAGATCGTGCAGGGCGCGTTCGGATTTGGTGACGTGATCAGCGGAGTGAGAGCTGCCGCCGGTGGTGTCCTTGGCGCAATGATGGCTGCTATGCAGAACGGTGTGGCAAGAGGTATATTCTCGAATGAGGCCGGTCTTGGTTCCGCTCCTATCGCTGCGGCCGCTGCAAAGACAAAAGATACAGTAAGACAAGGTCTTGTGACTATGACAGGAACATTCATAGACACTATAATAATTTGTACGATGACCGGCCTTTCTATAGTTATTGCGGGTTCATGGGCAAATCCGGATCTTGAGGGTGTAGCTATAACTATGGACGCGTTCCAGAGCGGAATAACGTTTTTGAGCCCTCAGATCTCGGCGTTCATACTTATGATATGTTTGGTATTTTTTGCGTTTACAACAATACTCGGATGGGATTATTACAGTGAACGTTGTCTTGAGTATCTTACAAACAGAAAACATGGTGTTGTAAAAGTATACAGATGGATATATGTTCTTGCGGTATTTATAGGTCCGTATCTGACTGTGGAAGCGGTATGGACGATAGCTGATATATTCAACGGATTGATGGCGATACCTAACATTATCGCGCTTATTGCGCTGAGCGGTATAGTTGCGCGTGAGACAAACGAATATTTTAAAGATCCTTTAAAAAAGAAGAAATGATCGGCTAATGAAGAAAAGCTTCGGCACCGGCGTGAGATCCGCTGTGATGCCGGAGCTTTTTGTATTATCTGCTTTAATCAAGAATATCATTGATTATAAAACGTATATGCGCAGCCTGTTCTTCTGTGAGCCCTGACACATCTATAGAACGTTTATTATTCCTGCCGAGCAGATAATCTGTCGTAACACCGAAATAATCGGCAATTTTTGTAAGCATGGTTATTGGGTGGAAAATAGTAAAGAAAAAGCAGATGTTACTCTTAAATAATGGTAACTCTGCTTTTTCATATATGTTTTTGATTTATTATTTTTTTAATGTACCGAGATTTGCGGCTGTAAGATACGCGTTTATAAAACCGTTAAGATCTCCGTCCATTACCGCTTGGATATTTCCCATCTCGTAGCCTGTGCGAAGATCTTTTACCATTGTATAGGGCTGGAAAACATATGAGCGTATCTGATTGCCCCATCCGTTATCCGACTGAACTCCCTGTATTTCCGAGATCTTCTCTTTTTGCTGCTGTTCGGCAATTTCAACAAGCTTTGCTTTAAGCATTTTCATAGCATATTCACGGTTTTGCAGCTGTGATCGCTGTGTCTGGCAAGATGTAACTATACCTGTGGGTATATGTGTGAGACGTACAGCAGATGAAGTTTTGTTTATATGTTGACCGCCTGCTCCGGAGGAACGGAATACGTCCATTTTTACATCCTCGGGGCGGATATCTACCTCGATGCTGTCATCAAGCTCAGGCATTACTTCTACAGATGCGAATGATGTCATTCGCTTGCCCTGCGAGTTGAATGGTGATATTCTTACAAGACGATGTATGCCCTTTTCGGCTTTGAGATATCCGTAGGCATTACTACCCGATATCTCCATTGTACAGCTCTTTATACCGGCTTCATCACCGGGAAGAGAGTCCATTATTTCCGATTTGTAGCCGTTTTTTTGTGCCCACATCTGATACATACGTATCAGCATTTCACACCAGTCTTGTGCCTCTGTACCGCCTGCTCCGGCGTGGAAAGTTAGTATAGCGTTTGAATCATCATATTTTCCGCTCAGAAGCGTTTCAAGACGTATTTTATCTATCTTTGCGTGAAGATCTTCAACCGTCTTTTTGACATCGTCGGCGAGTGTGGGATCATTTTCCTCTTCAGCCATTTCGATCATCATGAGAGTATCGTCATGTGAGTTTTGGATATCCTCAAAAGCCTCGAGTTTATCTTTGAGCTTTTTTGAGCGCTGCAAAACCTTTTGAGAGTTTACGGCATCATCCCAGAAATCCGGTGCCATACTTTGCTCGTCAAGCTCCTTTATTTCCGCTTTCAGAGAAGCGATGTCAAAGTGAATCCCTCAAATCATTAATGCTTTTCTCCATTCCCTGGAGGTCGAGTCTGTACTCGTCATACTCTAACATTATTAATCACATCCTTTAAAAATTTATTATGGCAGCGGGCGCGCGAGTAACACGTCCGCTGTGTTGCTTGCGGGGATCATTCCCTCATCCTGCGCTTGTCCCGAGCTTTTCGCCGTTGCTCTGCGCTGTCATGCTTTTCATCGTAATAGCCTGCTTTGGTAAAAAGTCGTCCTTTAGCGTAGTTGCTGTCATCGTATGATGGCTTTTGGCGGTGTCGCTCGAGCTTCACGCTTACCACAGATACGATTAGCGATACTATGAATACTCCCAGTGATATCATTGCGATGATAAAGGCGATATCTCCTTCTTGTGTCGCGTGTATCTGCTTGTCATGCATCGGGCTGAGCGCAAATGCGATTATAAAACAAATTAAGCATACAGCCGCAGATATCCCGGTAAAAAGATAACGTTTCATATTTTACTCGTTTTTTCCACAGCAGTTTTTGTATTTTTTACCGCTGCCGCATGGGCATGGATCGTTTCTGCCAGGTTTTTTCGCGGCGCGGTTGCCTGTGTTTTTAAGTGAACCGTCACTGCCGGTATCTATAGGTTTTGCCACCTGTTCGCGCTCTATCCTGATACGCGGCTTAGCGTTTAGGACGTATTTTACAGTGTCGCGCTTGATCGATTCCAGCAGACCATCGTAGAGGTCTGATCCGACATTCCTGTATTCAACAACTGGATCGTGCTGGCCATACGCTCTGAGACCTATCTCGCGCTTTATTTGCTCCATTTCATCGAGATGATCCATCCAGAGAGTGTCAACGACTCTGAGCATGATAACCCGCTCAAGCTCCGGCATCTGTTCTCCGAATACTTCGCGTTGAGATTCGTAATTGTCCATTGCTATCTTCAGAAGTTTTTCACGTATATCCGCTTTGGTTATAGTATTAAGATCTTCCTCGGTAATGTTGAACTCACCGTTGGCTCTCAGAGTGGAATTGGCAAATTCCGTGAGCGCGCGGAGATTCCATTCTTCCGGAACCTCTGTGATCCCGATGAAGTCGTCCATGGCGCTGTCTATTATTTGCTCTATCATCGATTTTATCGTATCGCTCAGATCGTCTCCGTTGAGGACTTTTTGTCTTTGAGCGTATATGATCTTTCTCTGCTCGTTCATTACCTCGTCGTATTGGAGAACGTGTTTACGAGAATCGAAGTTGCGGCTCTCGAGACTCTTTTGTGCATTCTCGATCGCGTTTGAAAGCATTTTTGCCTCTATCGGCTGATCTTCTTCAAGACCGAGAGAATCGACCATTTTCTTTACTCTGTCGCTTCCGAATATACGCATGAGATCGTCTTCAAGCGAGAGGAAGAATTTCGATGCGCCCGGGTCGCCCTGACGTCCGGCACGACCGCGGAGCTGATTGTCGATACGTCTTGATTCGTGTCTTTCGGTGCCTATTATAAAGAGACCTCCTAGCTTTATTACCTCATCATGCTCAGGCTGTATCTCTTTCTTGAATTTCTCGTTTAGTTCGGTAAACACTTTTCTTGCATTGAGGATCTCTTCATCGTCGGTTTCACCGAAACCTGTTGCCTCGGCGATGAGTTCATCCGAAAAACCCTGCTTTGCCATTTCGTGTTTAGCGAGATATTCCGCATTTCCGCCGAGCATTATATCGGTTCCTCGTCCGGCCATGTTGGTGGCGATCGTAACAGCGCCTTTTTTACCGGCCTGCGCGATTATCTCAGCTTCTTTTGCGTGATATTTAGCATTTAAAACGTTGTGTTTTATTCCGAGTTTTTTGAGAAGTTTGCTCAAAAGCTCGGATTTATCGACGTTGACCGTACCTACCAGCACCGGTTGTCCCTTTTCGTTGCATTCCTTGATCTGCTTTATAACAGCTGCGAATTTTCCGGCTTCAGTTTTGTATACGCTGTCCTGATAGTCTATACGGATAACAGGCTTGTTTGTCGGGACTGCGACTATATCAAGTTTATAGATATGCTGGAATTCTTCTTCTTCGGTGAGCGCGGTACCTGTCATACCGGAGAGCTTCTTATATAATCTGAAGAAGTT
>CAJFNT010000121.1 GCA_904395315.1 uncultured Clostridia bacterium | reverse complement strand
CTATTGAATTTTTATTTAAAATTTTATATAATAGTGCTAACAAACAAATTTGATTATTGGTAATTATGCCGTAGTAGATCATGCATATTTATATCGGCAGACATATGGAGGAATTATATGAAAACTGCAGCATTCTATACACTGGGCTGTAAAGTAAATCAATACGAAACGGAAGCGGTCGAGGAGCTCTTTGAAAAGAACGGATACACCTCAGTACCATTCAATGAAAAAGCGGACTGCTATGTGATAAACACGTGCTCCGTCACATCCATGAGCGACAGAAAATCACGTCAGATAATAAGGCGAGCAAAGAAGACAAATCCAGACGCGCTCATAGCAGTGATGGGCTGTTATTCACAAACGGCGCCCGATGAGGTACTTGCGATAGACGGGGTGAACCTCGTACTCGGCACCAAGGACAAATCATCGGTAGTTCGCCTTATGGGGACACTAAAACAGGATGACAAGCTCAACGCCGTGACCGACATCCGCGACAACCACACCTTTGAGGAGCTGAGCATCGAGCGCTGCACAGGCAGGACAAGAGCGTATATAAAAATACAGGACGGCTGTTCACAATTTTGCTCATACTGCATAATCCCTTACGCGCGCGGTCCGGTGCGCAGCAGGGCCGAGGACGAGATAATATGCGAAGTAAAAAAACTTGCTGAAGCAGGGTATAAAGAGGTGATCCTTACCGGCATACACGCCGCTGCTTACGGACAGGATCTTGAAAATACCTCTCTTGACAGACTTCTTAACAAACTCGACACCATAGACGGTATAGAGCGTATACGTCTCTCTTCGATAGAGCCAATGACTCTCAATTCAGAGTTTATAGACGGCATACGCGGCTGCAAAAAGCTCTGTCCGCATTTCCACATATCCCTCCAGTCAGGATGTGACGATACATTAAAGCGTATGAACCGCCATTATACGACAAAACAGTTCGAAGAGATCGTAAACGGTCTGCGCAGCGCTTTCCCCGGCTGCGCCGTGACGACCGATATCATGACAGGTTTTGCAGGTGAGACGGACGAAGAATTTGAAAAAACACTCGAGTTTGTAAAACATATCAAATTCGCCGACGCGCACGTTTTCCAATATTCGCGCCGGCGAGGAACGCCCGCCGCACGGCGACCCGATCAGATAGCGCCGGAGATCAAGGAAGCGCGTTCAAAAGCGATAATGAGCGCTGTTTCTGTATCCAAAAATGAATTTCTGCAAAACGAGCTTGGGAAAACCGTTGACGTTCTGTTCGAAACAAGAACAAAAGACGGACTTTACGAGGGCAAGACCACAAACTATATCACCGTCCATGCTCCGTCAGAGGAAGATATAAGCGGCAGGATCTTAAAAACAGAGCTCGTGAGTATAGAAAACGGAATAATCTTTGGAAAAACAGTTGACTAATCACCGAATTTATATTAAAATAGTATATTGGTAGTATAAACTACATGGATTTCCGAAACAAAGGGGTTATTTATAATGGATATATCTGTACAGAATAAATTTGATGGAATAAAGCAGATGATCTCTAACACGCCGCTCATCGAGATAAGCTTTAAATATAAAGGTAAACCGATGAAGATATATGCAAAAGCCGAGTATTACAACCTCAGCGGTTCCATAAAGGACAGAGTTGCGTATTACATATTAAAAAAGGCGTATGAAAAGGGCACTATAAAACCCGGAGACACGATCGTTGAAGCGACAAGCGGCAATACCGGTATCGCATTCTCGGCTATGGCTGCCTATCTTGGGCATCCGATGATAGTCTTCATGCCTGACTGGATGAGCGAGGAACGCATAAAGATCATGCAGAGCTACGGCGCGGAAGTTCGTCTCGTATCACATGAAGAAGGCGGATTTCTTGGAGCTATAGCGAATTCCGAAAAGCTTGCCGAAAACGACGGAGTGTTCCTGCCCGGGCAATTCTCAAACTACGATAACGTGATCGCACACATAGAGGACACCGGCGCTGAAATATTAAGGCAGCTGGAAGATTTTAATAGAGTTCCGGACTGCGTCGTTGCAGGCGTAGGCACGGGAGGCACTATAATGGGACTTTCAGAAGCGTTCAAGGCGGTAAATCCCAAATGCATTGCACGTCCTCTGGAACCTAAAAACTCACCGACACTTTCTACGGGATATAAGACCGGCGAGCACAAGATCGCAGGGATAAGCGACGAGTTCATTCCATCGATATGCAAGCTTGACCGTCTTGATGACGTAGTTTCGGTAGACGATATAGACTCGATCATAATGGCACAAATGCTTTCAAGAGAGCTTGGTATAGGCGTTGGGATATCCTCCGGCGCAAACTTCATAGGCTCTGTCATGGCGCTTGAGGGATCCGATCCGGGAGCCTGCTGTGTAACTACATTTGCCGATGATAACAAGAAATATCTGTCCACCGATTACGCAAAAGAGTTCGAGCATAAGGATGAATACATATCAAGCCATATTGAACTGCTCGGAATAAAAACGGTAAGATAATTTTATATATGCGCGGCCTCAAAACCGCGCTTTTTCACTGTTTATCTGCAGAAAACCACTGATATCCCATGATCATTTTTAAAATGGCGAGTGAGTATTTCAAAGATAATCAGAGAAAAACGGTGATTTCAAGAGATATTGAACAAATCTAAAAAAATTATCATAAAATCACTTGACAAACGTCCGAAAACATAGTAAAATAAGCAACGCAGGAAAAATTGATAATGAAAAACTAATGGAGGAATATAGCATGAAGCCAAATTCAAGTTATTTGCAGAAGCCGGCTGAAGTCGATAGAAAATGGTATATCATCGATGCTGCCGGTAAGCCGCTCGGCAGAGTTGCAGCCGCTGCAGCAAGCATATTGAGAGGAAAGCATCTTCCGACATTCACACCGAATGTTGACTGCGGTGATTTCGTTATAATCATAAATGCCGCTGACGCTGTTCTCACAGGAAACAAGCTCAACCAGAAGGTTCGTTACTACCACACAGGCTGGGTAGGCGGTCTCAAGGAGATCCACTACAACAAGCTTATGGCAGAGAATCCTGAGAAAGCTATGTGGTATGCCGTAAACGGTATGCTCCCGAACAACAGCATCGGAAGAAAGGCTATCACAAGACTTAAGGTTTACAAGAACGACGCTCACAAGCATGAGGCTCAGAAGCCGGTTATGTGGACAGGCGAAATCAAATAAGGAGGATTTTAAGAATGGCAAACGTACAGTATTACGGTACAGGTAGAAGAAAATCATCCGTTGCAAGAGTTCGCTTGGTACCCGGCAACGGTAAAATAACGATCAACGGCAGAGACAT
>CAJFNT010000120.1 GCA_904395315.1 uncultured Clostridia bacterium | reverse complement strand
GCGCTCAAAGGATGTTGATGAGATCGTAAATACTGTAAAGCTTCTTGCAGGAAGCTTCGGCGGTATCAATCTTGAGGATATATCCGCTCCGCGCTGTTTCGAGATAGAGCGCAGACTTAAGGAAGAATGCGATATCCCGGTATTCCATGATGATCAGCACGGAACAGCGGTAGTTGTTCTCTCAGCTATGCTCAATGCTCTTAAACTTGTTAATAAAAACATCTCTGATATTGAGGCGGTAGTAAACGGTTCCGGCGCCGCAGGTATCGCTATCACAAAACTTCTTATGTCAATGGGACTTAAGAACGTTATACTCTGTGATACAAAGGGTGCTATATACGAAGGTCGCGATAACCTCAATCCTGAAAAAGCTGAGATGGCAAAGATCTCTAACAAGGCTATGAAGAAGGGTACTCTTGCTGACGTCCTCGTAGGCACGGATGTATTTATAGGCGTTTCCGCTCCGAATACTCTTACAAAGGAAATGGTAAAGACAATGGCTGACGATCCGATCGTATTTGCTATGTCGAATCCTGTTCCGGAGATCATGCCTGACGAAGCTAAGGAAGCAGGAGTTAAGATCATGGGTACAGGAAGAAGCGATTTCCCGAACCAGATAAACAACGTTCTTGCGTTCCCCGGTATCTTCAAGGGCGCTCTTTCAGTAAGGGCAAGTGATATCAATGATGAGATGAAGATCGCTGCCGCAAAGGCAATCGCATCCATGGTTTCTGACGAGGAACTCAGACCTGATTACGTTATAACAGACGTATTTGACAAGAGAGTTGCTGACGCTGTCGCAGAAGCTGTTGCACAGGCTGCAAAAGATACAGGCGTCGCAAGAATATAAAATTTGACTAAAATAATCAACAAGAAGGCGTTTCCGACAACGGGAACGCTTTCATTTTTGCATTTATAGAATAATATTGACACCACATCCCATATATGTTATGACGAAAAAATGATAATTTCTTGTTTTATATTATAGGATACAAAATAAGCGTTTTTGTGCCGAAAGCAGCACAAAACGCTTATTTCATTTAGTAGGTTTTCAATTTAGTAAAATTACAGCATCGCTTTCAGTCTTTCATCGACAGCCTTGAGGAAACCTTCTGTGTCCACCTTTTCTTTCTTTTCAAGCTTTGACATGCTGTAAAGATCGCCGGTCATTACACCGTCCTCTATAGTGCCTATCGTTGCTTTTTCAAGGCAGTCAGCATATTTAACAAGCTCAGGGAGCTCATCAAGCTCGCCGCGCTTTCTCAGCGCGCCCGACCATGCAAAGATTGTTGCTACAGAGTTAGTGGAAGTGCTCTCCCCTTTTAGATATTTATAATAATGGCGCTGTACTGTACCGTGCGCAGCCTCGTATTCATAGATACCGTCCGGTGACACAAGCACCGATGTCATCATCGCAAGAGATCCGTATGCCGTTGCTACCATATCAGACATAACATCACCGTCATAGTTCTTGCACGCCCAGATATAGCCGCCTTCGGAACGGATAACACGCGCTACAGCGTCATCTATAAGCGTATAGAAATACTCTATACCCGTTTTTTCAAATTTCTCCTTGTATTCGTTCTCATATATCTCAGCGAAGATATCTTTGAAGCAGTGATCGTATTTTTTTGAAATAGTATCCTTCGTTGCAAACCATACATCCTGTTTTAGATCAAGCGCATAGTTGAAGCATGCGCGTGCAAAAGATGATATACTTGCGTCACGGTTGTGGAGACCCTGAATTATTCCGCCGCCGTCCTTGAACTCATAAATGGTTTCTCTTGTTTCTTTTCCGTCCTTGTCCGTATATACGAGCTCAGCTTTTCCGCCGGCAGGGACCTGCATCTCCACATTTTTATAGACGTCGCCGTATGCATGACGAGCAATAGTTATAGGTCTTGTCCATGTCGGTATATACGGCACTATTCCTTTTACAAGAATAGGTGTTCTGAACACTGTACCGTCCAGTATAGCTCTTATAGTTCCGTTCGGTGACTTCCACATTTCCTTTAGATCATATTCCGTCATACGTGCCGCATTCGGAGTGATCGTCGCGCATTTAACTGCAACGCCATATTTCTTTGTTGCTTCCGCGCTGTCGTAAGTGACTTTATCATCGGTCTCATTTCTGTGTTCAAGTCCAAGATCATAGTACTCTGTTTTAAGATCCACATATGGTTCGATAAGAATCTCTTTGATCATCTTCCATATTACTCTTGTCATCTCGTCCCCGTCCATCTCAACGAGAGGCGTTTTCATCTGAATTTTTGCCATATACTTTCCTCCATATCTTGGGTCAAACAAATACAGGGATCCCGCAAAACCGCATAGAATCCCCATTGATCGCCCGCTATTCTTATTATATTTTACCACACACGACCTGCTTTGTCAAGCATTCTTAAAACGTTTCTGTAACTGTTCATATGCAAAAAACGCGGTCTTCCATTTTGAAAAACCGCGTCCTAATTCAATTACACAGCGTATAAAAACATTAGATCACGCTTTTTTTGTTGTGCTCTTTTTTGTGGCAGCGGTAGCAGTCGTTGTTTTTTTGGCAGCTGCGCTCTTAACCGTTGCAGCCGCCTTTTTTACCGGTGCGGATTTCTTAGCCGGCTCTGTTTTTACCGCTGCTTTTGAAGGAGCCGCTGTAACAGACTTAGTTTCTGCCTTTACTGCCGTTGCCGCTTTAGTCTCTGTTTTTGCCGCTGTCGGTTCCTCTTTAGGTGCAGCAGCTTTTTTTGAGGGAGCTACATATTTAGGGATAGCGTCATTGAGAGTTGAGAGTTTGTCAAAGTTACCCTTTGCTGTTGCAAGTCCTTTCTCAACAGCCTTGTCCAATGTAAGTTTACCTGAAAGGATATCGTTCAATGCCTTTCTGTCAATATCGATAACAGCATCATTATCACGATAATCATAACCTTCAACATCGACCTTTCCGTCAGCAACCTTGAAATACAGTGTACCGCCGCAATCCTCATCTGTCAATGTGACCTGTACAGCCATATCCGCCAACTTTGAAGCGTCTACCTCTTCAAATTTTGCTCTGATCCT
Organism: uncultured Clostridia bacterium; assembly: GCA_904395315.1. Taxonomy (GTDB): domain Bacteria; phylum Bacillota; class Clostridia; order UBA1381; family UBA1381; genus Ornithomonoglobus. The sequence continues at coordinate 33 of CAJFNT010000120.1, read as the reverse complement.
TTTTACCGCATTTTCAAATGTCATGAAAATTCT
>CAJFNT010000119.1 GCA_904395315.1 uncultured Clostridia bacterium | reverse complement strand
CAACTCTGTCACCGATCTGAAAATCGCTGTCCCCCGGATCGGTAACTACTCCGCAGAACTCATGTCCCATTATGAAATCCCGCATATCTCCTTCATACCAGCCTCTTCCTGATTTCCACATATGTACATCGCTTCCGCATACACCGCAGGCGGAGACCTTCACCTCGATCATTCCCGGGGTAAGCTCGGGAACAGGAACTTCTTTGATCTTGATCTGCTCGGGTCCCGTAAGGACTCCCGCTTTCATCATTTCTTTTTTCATTTTTCATTACCTCCAATTTCAATTTATGTGCTTTCAAGCGTTGTTATCAGTTTATTCAGACGTTCTGAGCCCGCCTGAAGCTCGCTGATCCTCATATCAAGCTCATTTTTATACCTTATCAACAAACTCTTTCGTTTGCTCTTTACATCACTTTCCGTCTTTGCAGACCATATATACTCTTTAATATAGCTAAGCGGCATGTTCATTTTTTTGAGCAGCAGTATAGTTTCAAGTTGTCTGCAGCCCTCATATCCATACTCTCTTACTCCATTTTTACGGTATATACATGGCATTAGTCCTATTTTCTCATAATATCTCAGCGCGGCTGAAGAAATATTGTAGTGTTTTGCTATATCTGAGATCTTCATTAACGTTTCACCTCCTTGAACAAAAAAATAAGTGTAAAGAACTCTCTCTACACTTATTATAACTGATAACAGATAAAATGTCCAATGCCTATTTTTAATATCGATCGATACCGAAAGCGTATGGATGCGTCAATTATTCAGCACATCAAAAACATGCCCCAGAAATTTTTTCACAGCCGGCGCAAACGGCTGATTTTTCTTCCATGCAAGCACAGAGGTGGTCGTGCGCTCGGGTGACAGCGGACGGCAGCAGAGCCTTGAATTGTCCAGAAACGGCAGGGAGCCCTCTATCACCAGCGCGTAACCGAATCCGTGCTCGACAAGGATAGATGCGTTGGTCGACATATTGCTTGTAGCTGCAATATTGAGCTTGTCCATATGCTCACGAAACCAGCTCTCAAGCTCATTCCGTATACTCTGCCGTTTAACGAAAATGAGCGGCAGATCCACAAGCTCCTTTATGGTAATGCTCTCTTTTTTCGCAAGAGGATCGTCAGCGCGCATAACAACTACCCACCGCTCGGGAACATTGAACCTGATAAAATCATATTTTTCTATCTCCACTGGTTCAAGCAGGATCCCTATATCGGTAAGTCCATTGTCAAGTCTTTGCTTGATCTGATCGGCATTTCCGGTATACAGATCAAATGTGACATTCGGATACTTTTTCTTAAATGAGCTGAATATCTCCGGAAGCAGCTGCACGACCGCCAACTCGCCGCTGCCTATAGTGATCTCTCCGGCGACCGTTTCTTCATGAGCGGCGAGCTCACGTTCGGTCTTGTCAGCAAGCTCCACAAGCTCCTCTGCTCTTCTTCTCAAAAGCAGTCCCTCATCTGTAAGTGTTATACCGTTTTTTCCCCGCAAAAAAAGCTGTGTTCCGAGATCGTCCTCCAGTTTAGCAAGCTGACGGCTCAGGGTAGGCTGCGTTATATGCAAAAGCTCGGCTGCCCTTGTGATGTTCTCTTCCCGCGCAACCGCAAGGAAATATTTAAGCACGCGAATATCCATATCGGTCCCTCCATAATACATTCATGCTATGAGTATATCACATCAATGCCCGAAGCGCAAGGGTCATATGATCATTTATTGCCGTATTTTGTCCATTTGCCGCTGAAATATCTCCATACGAAGATGATGCCCTTTACGAGCCAGTCGCAGTATATTGCTATCCATACTGCGATCATGTTTAAATTAAATACGTGTACAAAAACGTAAGAAAGCGCTATACGGCAGAATATCATAGTTGATATGCATACCTTCATCGGGAAAGCCGCATCGCTTGACGCGCGGAACACAACGGGCAGCGAATTCCCGAGCGGCCATATGAACGCCATCACTATACCGTGGCTGATAACTATACAATATACCAGCTCCGTCGCTTCACGTGAAAGATCGTATACATCCATTATAAACGGCAGCGCCGCTATTATCGCTGCCGAACTTAAAATATGTACGGCGTAAATCATGCCTATGATCTTTTTCGTGTAATATCTTGCCTGCGTATAATCGGCCGCTCCGGCGCAGCGTGAGATGACCACGGACAGTCCCAGCCCGATCGCCGTTCCCGGGAGCGCCTGAAATGATGTCAGCGTTCCGCCCACCGAATTTGCCGCTATAGACGCTGTCCCGAAGCCCGAGACGAGACTTGCAAGCAGGAGCCTTCCGAAGTAAAACATTCCGTTTTCAAGCGAATAAGGTATGCCTATCCGCAAGATCCGTTTGATCTCATTTTTGTCGAAGCCTCTGAACCCTGTGAGATCTGTCTCTCCGCCTTTTTTCGCGCAGAAATATAAAATGATCACAGCGGCACCGACGCGCGACACAAGAGTAGGGATAGCCAACCCCTCAACGCCTGTATGAAATATAAATATAAAAACGGAGTTGCCTAAAATATTCAGCAAATTCATACACAGCATGATGCGCATAGGCAGAGCGGAATTGCCTCGGCTGCGAAAAATCGCCGTCCCGGCATTGTAGACCGCAATGAACGGGAACGAGGCTGCGGTGATGAGCATGTATGTATTCGCACACGCGTACACATCGGCTTCGATCTGACCGAACAGACCTCTCAAGATAATATCCTTGAACAGATATACCGCCGCCATTATAAATATTCCTATACAGCCTACAAACCAAACGGTCTGAGTTGCCGCGCACCGCGCGGCGCCGCGTTTCCCTGCTCCTATATACTGCCCCATGACAACAGCCCCGCCCGCCGAAAGCGCGGCGAAAATGCTGATCAGAAGCTCCGCTAACATATCTACCAAAGACACTCCCGATACCGCCGCTTCACCTATCAGCGATGCCATAAGAGAGTCTGCCAATCCCACAAAGAATGACAGTATCTGCTCTGCTATGAGCGGCAGAAACAAAACAAACAGATCCTTATTTGTAAATAAGCGTTCTTTTTGTATATGTTTATCGGCTGAAGCCGCAATTATACTCAACTTGTTTCCCTCCTGTATAATAAAATATTATTAATAGTTCTCGCGGTTCAAGAAACAATCACTTTAATTATATTATACAGAACTATGTCCACAATGTCCAATGCCTATTTTAAATCATTATCAATGCTAAAACCGTATTGATCAACGATCTGGTAAATCACCGAAATATAGTCACAAGCAAAGCGGCTCATTACAACCGTATCGGGTGTTCTCCTTTTCATCTTTTCCAGACCAACAATCTCTGTTTTCCGGGTCTGAGCCCCTCAAACGGCCCTGCCGTCGGAGACTCCGCGCGGCATTTTCCGAAAAAGTCCCTGTCTATCACAAGCTCCGTTCCGTCCGCATTTTCATACGGCGCTTCCGTGAGCCTTGGGATCGGCAGGTCATGTGTCCTCACTTGCCGTGTGTCTTTCAGCTGACCATCTTCCGGAACATCTATTTCCAGATAAAAGCTTCCGTTTTCCTCCGAGACCGAGATCTTCGGATCATGAACGCTCTCGGCCTTGTTCTTCTCTCTTTCATAGCATTTCGCTCCCGCCCAATAGCTGTTATCGTTTATATATACCGGCTGTCTCACACCCGAAGCCTTGTCGGGATCGCTCAGATACACCGAAGTTTTTTTAATATATTCATCCATTGAGGATGTAAAGCCGTTATAAAGCTCTGTTCCGCACTTCCAGTCCCCCTCCGGCTCACCTCCTACAAATATGTTGTTAAAATATCTGTCATCGCCGCCGTACACGACCGCAGTTCCCTTTACTTCTGTGGAATGGTTCAGATGATACGGAGTTGATCTGTCGAGAACATCATACCGCAGCTGCGCGCCGCAGAACAAGTTGTGTATATAAGCGCCGCCCTGCGCGGCATTGCGGAAATTCAGTGCCGACGCGAATATATTGTTATCCACCATATGCGGTCCGTGTGTGACCTCGATCCATATATCATTATCGTTATTGAAATAAAGATTCGAGCTCAGCCGCACCCCCTGCGCCTGCCAGTCAAGCCATGTGCCCCAGACACAGTCATGGATATTGTTATTATGGATATACGTATCGATCGCGGCATGGAGCTTGATCCCTGCGATCTCCGCGCCGAAGAACTCCCTTTTGTTGCCTATATTGTAAATATGATTCCCGTATATCTCGCTGAACGCGCCGCCCATATGACCGACTATCCCGTTCTGTCCGCAGTCATATATCGTATTGTTCCTGATGACATGCCCTCCTATACGCTCTTTGCTCCAGCCGACATGCAGAGCCGCAAAAACCGTTTCAAGTTGATTCTGGTAGCCGGATTTCCGATGATAGCGAGTGTGAAGATTATGTCCGGTCGACCGCTCTTTCCCGACACTCACAGCGCTGCATTTCGCGTCATGCAGTATATTGTCCTCTATGATCCAGCCCTTGCTCCAGTTCGCGCACAGCATCCCCGTCTGCTCCGCAGTCGGCGGCGCCCACTGTGACGCTGCATGCGCCATTTCAAAGCCGCGCACGGTTATGTAGTTTACGCCGGTATGCAATGGGGCAAAACATGACCTGCGCACATTTATCTCCGCAAGCTCCGCATTCGGATCGGCATCCGCAAAGTTTGCCCGTATCACAGTTTCGTTTTCGTCTGTTTCACAGCACCACGTCATAGATTTTGATGCGCATTCCGTACTGTCTGTGACCTCTCTCAACGCGCTCCCGTTTATATACACCTGTCCCGTATGCAGGACGCGGTCAGCGGGCTCGAAGAGCCAGTCTCCCCATATGATCTCCTTATACGGATTGTACTTCCCGAAAAAAGCGTTGTCTATGACTGTTTTCCATACGCCACTCTCTTCACGTTCCCAGTCTTCTATCCGTTCCGAACCCTTGATCACGACCTTCTCATCCCGGGCCGCCTCATACGTGATCCTTCCCTGTTCTGTTCTTGCTCCATTCACAGGCGATACACATTCCCTGTATACGCCCTCATGGACTATGACCCTATCATTCTCCTCCGCAAGCTCCGCCGCTTTTGATATCGTAAGAAACGGTTTTTCCTGTGTTCCGTTATTTACGTCGCTGCCTCTTTTTGATACGTGATATTCCATGATATATTCCTCCTTATACTTATCCCGGATCTTCCACTTATGCGGTCTCCTGATCTCATATACACAGTATAACATACGATTCGCATCGAAATAAAGAAATATCCTCAAAAATACTGGACATAT
>CAJFNT010000118.1 GCA_904395315.1 uncultured Clostridia bacterium | reverse complement strand
GCTATACGGTCCACCGTCGGAGTCGCACCCCTTGCGGGTGCGTGGATTGAAATTTGACGCCGCTCCTCCGGCATAGAACACGTTGAGTCGCACCCCTTGCGGGTGCGTGGATTGAAATTATATGCCTCGTGACTTGTTTATCGTCATCTATGAGTCGCACCCCTTGCGGGTGCGTGGATTGAAATTTCTCTCGTGCGGTAGAGCTTGCCGAGCTTGTACGTCGCACCCCTTGCGGGTGCGTGGATTGAAATCGTTTATGGTTGGCTGTACTTACCTTGCGTGTAGTCGCACCCCTTGCGGGTGCGTGGATTGAAATTATTTATAAATATTTTATTTTCAATTAGAATATATGTGGTAGCTAATGAAACTAATAATATGATATATGAAATCAAAAAAATCGTATATTATATATACGATCACTAATACATTATTTGGTGGAGACAGGGGGATTCGAACCCCCGACCTCTTACATGCGAAGCAAGCGCTCTCCCAGCTGAGCTATGCCCCCATTGAATTTAAATATGTCAAAGAGTATTTTATGTTCATTGACAAAATCAATTATACCACATCTGAGCAAATTTTTCAAGAGTTTTTTTATTTATTTTATAAGACATAAAATGACGTATATATATGGCAGGATCCGAACGGATAAGGTCACAGAAAGCTGCCCTACGTACCAAGATTCGGTGCAAGCACCGCGCATGTCATCAAAAATTCATTTCATAAAGAACGAACGTGGGTATATCATCATAGCCGCGTTTGAGATCTTTTTCTCCTGCGAATGAGAACCCTTCTTTTTCGTATAATTTTCGCGCCGGCGTATTCGAGGGAACCGCGTCAAGGCGCACCGCCTTATATCCGTTTTCCTTTGCCTTTTTAAGACAATAGCGGACCATATATCCGCCTATACCTTTGCCGTTTAGATCTGGAGCGACAGCAAGGGTATGTATTATCAGGTATTCGCCTTTGTTTAAGTGAATGCTCCATTCTCCGGCGTCATAATCGCCGCCCGGTTCCTCGTTTAATACAAATGCTCCAACTGTTTTACCATCTATGGTATACATATACTGATGACCGTTTTCTATTGCCTCTTTTATGCTGTTTCTTCCCGGATATTCACCGCGTTTCCAGAGCGGATAGTTTATCGTATTTTCAAGATACTCGTTTACTCTGTCATAAAACGCGTCAAGCTCATCCAATGTATCCATGCCGCATCTGATAATTCTCTTTTCCAATTGAATCCACCTCTTGCTTTCTCGATAGGATATATTGTATCATAAATCAGTCTAAATGTCAAAACAATATCATCTTATTTACGGTATGGCAGCGGTTCTGGTTAAATAATGATAATAAGGTAAAAATACAACTGCCATGGTATGTGAGCAGCAGTGGTGCTGTTGATGGTCGATTTTGTAAACACAACCGCGGGAGGCATAGAGAAATGAAAAGGATATGCGAGATACCGATAATGCGTATAAGCGTATTGGATGCTGAAAATATAGTTGCATCATCGACAGGAGAGGGGCTTACCGCGGTAGAGATAATGAAAAGGCAAATAACGGAGAATAATAATACGAGCGAAATATTTGTTTTCAAAAAAAATCTCTAAGATGCAAAAAATATATGGATGCAAAAAATATATGGTGATCAAAAATACCCCGGCTCGATCTGATACGACCGCCAAAAGTATTTTACTTTTGGGGCGCGTGTCGATCTGTCAGCCGGGGTATCACATTTTTTTATCGCGGTCAAAGCTTTTTCACGAATAACGCGCGTATAGCGTTCAATACCGCGATTATCATGACTCCCACGTCAGCGAATACCGCGAGCCACATATTGGCTATACCGAGCGCGCCGAGTGCAAGGCATATGAGCTTTATACCTATGGCGAACCATATGTTCTCGTATACTATTCTCAGGCATTTGCGGGATATTTTTATGGCTTTAGATATCTTCATCGGATCGTCATCCATCAGCACAACGTCTGCAGCCTCTATAGCGGCGTCAGAACCCATAGCGCCCATCGCTATGCCTATATCGGCTCTGGAGAGCACCGGAGCGTCGTTTATACCGTCTCCTACGAACGCAAGTTTTGCTTTGTCGGGTTTCGATCCTATCAAAGCTTCTACCTCCGCGACCTTGTCGGCGGGGAGGAGCTCGCTGTGCACCTCATCGATCCCGATCTCGTCAGCCGCCTGTTTTGCCGCGCTGCGCGAGTCGCCGGTCAGCATGACTGTTTTTTCAACGCCCGCGTGTTTCAACGCGTTCACTGCCGCTTTTGAAGTCGGTTTTACTATATCAGATATAAGGATATGACCTGCATATTGACCGTTCAGAGCTATATGGATTATCGTTCCGGCGTGATGGCAGTTTATATATTTTACGCCGAGGCGCTCCATAAGTTTCGCGTTCCCGGCAGCCACTTCCGTGCCGTCCACTTTTGCGATGATCCCGTTCCCGCTTATCTCCTGAACATCGCTGACACGCGAGCGGTCAGGAGTTTTTCCGTATGCCCTCTGCAGGCTCTTGCTTATCGGATGTGATGAGGCGCTTTCTGCAAGCGCGGCGTATTCTATTAGTTTTTTATCCTCAAGCGTGCTGTGGTGTATCCCATTCACCTCGAACACTCCCTGTGTTAGTGTTCCTGTTTTATCGAACACAACGATCTTTGTTTGAGAAAGGGTCTCAAGATAGTTTGAGCCTTTTATAAGGATGCCCTCCTTGCTCGCTCCGCCAAGTCCCGCAAAGAAGCTCAGCGGTATGCTTATAACGAGCGCGCACGGGCAGCTGATCACGAGGAAGGTGAGAGCTCTGTATATCCAGTTTCCCCATTCCGGAGAAATGCCCATCGCAAGCATTCTGACAAGCGGAGGCAGTATAGCCAGCGCGAGAGCGCCGAAGCATACGGCGGGCGTGTATACTCTTGCGAATTTTGATATGAACGCTTCTGATCTCGATTTTCTTGAGCTCGCGTTTTCAACGAGATCGAGGATCTTTGATACGGTGGATTCTCCGAATTCTTTTGTTGTGCGTATCTTCAGGACTCCGTTCATGTTTATGCATCCGCTTATGATCTCATCGCCCTCGCTAACTTCGCGCGGAAGACTTTCGCCTGTGAGCGCGCTTGTGTTCAGCGTTGAATGTCCCGCTGTGACGATACCGTCTATCGGCACTTTTTCGCCCGGCTGGACTACTATTACAGTTCCTGTTTCCACTTCGTCCGGGTCTATCTGCTCAAGTTTGCCGTCGCGTTCGATATTTGCATAGTCGGGACGTATATCCATGAGCTCGCTTATATTTTTTCGGCTTTTTCCGACGGCGTAGCTTTGGAACAGCTCGCCTATCTGGTAGAAAAGCATAACGGCTATCGCTTCCGTGTAATCTCCGTCTCCGGTCACTGCGATGATTATCGCTCCCACGGTCGCGACCGCCATAAGAAAGTTTTCATCGAATACCTGACGGTTTTTTATCCCCTTGCCGGCTTTTATAAGTATATCGTATCCGATAATGAGATACGGTACAAGATATATGATAAACCGCAGGATCCCTTCCGCCGGTATGAAATTTAGCACGATCAGAAGAACTGCCGCTATAATGATCCTGACGAGCATTTTCTTTTGCTTTTTATTCATGATGATCTCCTTTCGACTCGGGCGCCACTTCGTCCGATAAATAAACGGAGCCGAACAGGGCGGCTCCGCTGTGCCGGGATCGTGTCCGGCATTATATACTTGTTGCGTGTTATATAAATATCTCGCAGTCGTCCTCGACCTTTTTGCAGTTTTTAAGAACTTGTTTCATGACGTTTTTGTGATCGCAGCCTTCTTCAAATTCAACGATCATTTTTAGGGTCATAAAGTTGACCGTAGCGTTTTTTACTCCGTCGGTGTTGTTTGCTGCCGTCTCCATTTTGTTTGCGCAGTTCGCGCAGTCAACGTCGATCTTATATGTCTTTTTCATTTTCATTCGCTCCTTCTTGTGTTTTATTAAACGATTAAGTATTTGTTTAATTCTTAATTGTATTATACTCCGCTGATACATATAAGTCAACACCACGTAATGATCTTTTTCTATTTGGGATATAATTATTTCCGAACGGGCGCGCGGAAGCGGTCCTGATAAATAAGTGCATTTTTTTATTGCAGCGCTGCTGAAACTATGGTATAATAAGCTCGAAAATGCATTGGGTGACCGTGAACATCTGCCGGCCTTAGAGATAACGTATGTTTTTCGATCGCCTGTGATCAAATATTTAAGAGGAGGTAAACGCGTATGGAAAATGCAAAGCTCCCGCACAGCCATGGTCAGGATATAGAGTCGAAGCTCGATCGGATGCCGCCCGCGGAAAATTTTCAGGCTATTGCCGATATATTCAAGCAGCTCGGCGACAGCAGCCGGATACGTATCTTTTGGCTGCTGTGTCACTGCGAGGAATGCGTTATAAACATATCCGCGATCGTTGACATGACGAGCCCGGCTGTATCGCATCATCTTCGCCAGCTCAAGGCGAGCGGACTCATCGTCAACAGGCGTGTTGGAAAAGAGGTATATTACAAGGCCGCGGAAACAGAGCGGGCGCAGCTTCTACATCATATGATAGAAAAGCTTGCGGAGGTGGAATGTATGACACCAAATACAGAGACCACACTGGAGGTGAAAAAGGATGAATAGTGGAAACTGCCATGAAAGATTGGAGCGTGAATTGGCTGACATTCCGGCAGGGAAGGTTATTGTGAAGAAACATCGTTCGGATCACGAAACGGCATTCTGCCCCGATATGTTCAGGACAGACGGAAAAGGAAAAGGTGTAATAGAGATCTTTAGCTTGTTTCCCGGGATAGAGCTATTTTATAACAGATTCATAGCCGATCTGGTCAAGCATGTTCATGAGCCGATGAAAGATCTGATGCAGATCAATCACTGCAGGGCAGGCAGAATAGGATGGCGAATGGGCAAAAACAACTGCATATATCTCGGCGCGGGAGATCTTTCGCTGCATATGGCTGATATGTGTCAGCGTTCAGAGATGGATCTTCCGCTCGGATTCTATGAGGGGATCGAGATATCGCTCGATATTGCAGAGCTGAAGCAAAGCTCGCCCGATATCCTGAGGGAGGCGGGTATCGACTGGATAATGCTGCGTGAAAAATTCTGCCGCGGCAGCAAGCCCACAGCTATGCCGGCAAGTGAAAAGATCGAGCATATATTTTCGGAGCTGTACGATCTGCCGGAAAGACTGCGCGTGCCGTATTACAAGCTGAAGGTGCAGGAGCTGCTGCTTTTTCTGAGTATGGCAGATCCTCCGGAGGGGAACGAGCCGGGAGGACAGGATCAGAGCCGTACAGAGATAATAAAAGAGATCCATGCCTTGATAACCGCTAACATGGATAAAAGATATACTATAGACGAGCTTGCAAAGAGGTATCTTTTGAACACAACCACTTTAAAAGCGGGATTCAAAGCGATGTACGGGCTGCCTATCGCGTCATATATGAAGCAGTATCGTATAAAACAGGCGATGCGTCTGCTTCGTGAAACAGACGAGAGCATTTCGGAGATCGCGGGCAGGGTAGGATATGAAAGCCGGAGCAAATTCACGAAGGCGTTCAAGGATTCCGCCGAGATACTGCCGACGGAATACCGCAGTCTCTACCGAGGCTGATATCATGCCTTTGCAAGTTTAACACGGAACGAGATAGAGCGGGGCGTGTCGATATCGTCAAATTTTATGAGATACGCGCCTTTTTTCTCATCGGCTTCGAGTACTTCGCCCGTGCCCATTATCGAGTGTCTTACGCGCTGCCCCACCGAGAATCTCTCTGCTTTTTCGTCTGACCTCAGCGAGCGTGTGTTAGCGTCGATATATTTTACAGCCGAAGCGATAAGAGCGTCCTTCGGCTCGTTTACATGGGTCAAAAGCTCTTTGTTTATATCAAGTATAAAGCGTGACGGATACCGAGGCGAGCCGTCGTGGCTGCGTCCTTCCGCCTCGGACAGAAAAAGACCCTTTTTAGCTCGTGTCAGAGCAACAAACGCCAAACGGCGTTCTTCCTCCATCGCCTTCACGGTCCTTGTTTTGCGAGACGGGAAAACTCCCTCATTCAGCGAGCATAAAAATACATACGGGAATTCCAAGCCCTTGGCTGAATGCACTGTCATCAATTTTACTCTGTCGCGCGCGTCGTCCGTGTCACCGTTCGTATAAAGCGCGGTCTGCACAAGATATCCGTTAAGTGTGCTTTCCTCGCCGCAGCTCGCTTCGTATTCGTATACCGATTGCTTAAGCTCCGCAAGGTTATCGAGCCGTTCCTGAGCGCCCTCGGTCCTCAGCGCAGCCTCATAACCGCTTTTGTTAAGGACCGCGGTGAGCAGCTCGGAAACCGGTTTGGCGGAACATTCGGCGGCAAAGCTTTCTATAAGTGATATGTATCGCGCCGCCTTGGTGCCCTTGAACCGCGGCTCCTCGGCATTGTTGCAGAGCGCGTCATAAAGGGTGCAGCCGTTTTTTTCGGAATACTCGCGCAGGAACGCGATCCTGCTCTTTCCGATGTTGCGCTTTGGCGTGTTCACGGTCCTCAAAAACGAGAGGTCATCCTTATAAAGGATCATGCGGAGATAAGAGAGCGTCGTTTTTATCTCGGCGCGCTCGAAAAACGGAGTGCCGCTGTAGATAGTGAACGGCAGTTTTTCACGCATGAACACATTTTCTATGCTGCGGGTCACGAAATGAGAACGGTAGAGCACGGCTATCTCACGGTATGCCGCGCCGCTCTCATGCAGCTTCTGTATCTCTTTAGCCATCCATTCCGATTCATCCTCCGAGTTCTCACCGTGATATACCGTGACAGGCATACCGTCACCGAGCGTGGGGATAAGCTTTTTCTTTATCCTGATACCGTTTTTGTCTATCAATGAATTTGCCGCGGCAATTATTTGGGGAGTGGAGCGGTAATTTTTCATCATCATTATGGTTTTTACATTGGAAAACTCTTTGTCAAAGTCAAGCAGGTATTTCACATCCGCGCCGCGCCATGTGTATATCGTCTGATCAGGATCGCCTACTATAAAGAGATTTTTATGATACCCGCATAGCGCGCTCATAAGCTCGTACTGGAGCATATCTATATCCTGAAACTCATCTATCATTATGTATTCGAGGCGTTTCTGCCATTTGAGCTTTACATCCTCATTCTTCGAGAAAATATACAGCGTGAATTTTATCAGATCGTTATAGTCGAGCCCGAAGCATTTCTTTTCGCGATAGAGATATCCGTAGAAGATGATGTCCGTCACGGAAACGGCATTCTCATATTTTTCCCGAAGCGTGTCTACAGACATGTCTATCATATCTATATAGTAATCGGGATCCTTGAAAAGCTTTCGTATCTCGATCATATCCCTCGCGTTCCCGTATGTCATATCGCGGGCTGTCAGTCCGCGTTCCTCATAGATTATATCGAGCATAGAGTTTATGTCGGAATTGTCAAGCACGAGAAAGCTCTTAGGATAATTCACGGCGTTTATGTCCTCCTGCAGCACAGACACGCAGAAACCGTGGAACGTGTTTATATACCCTGTGTCGTTGTCGCCGGTGAGAGCATGTATCCGCTGCCGCATCTCGTTGGCGGATTTGTTCGTAAACGTAACGCATAGGATGTTCCACGGCATTATGCCTATCTCGTTCACAAGATAGGCGAACCTGTGCGAAAGCGCGCGCGTCTTTCCCGAGCCTGCTCCGGCGATGACCCGAACAAAGCCTTCAGTTGTTGTGACCGCCTCGCGCTGCTCGTCATTGAGCCCGTCAAGCAGATCAGTGTACACGGCACTATCCCCCTTCTGATATCTTTTCACAATATAATCTACCATATTTCGAAGCGCATGTCAATACTGTGGAGCGATCCTTTTTACAATAGATCTTCAAATATGATCGGTCATGATCCAATTTTAATTCTTTATAAAAAAGCATTCTTCATCGAACATAGGATATGATACGAGCTTTTCTCCGCATAGATCCTCTTTGTTCATATCGATCCCGTATACAGCGCTGTTTTTGTATGTCCTGTAATAATATATGCCGCGGTCTGTATTGCAGCATGAGCTGTAAAGCGTTGTTTCCCAGCCGCCCTCGGTGCGTGAGCAGCCTCTTTGCTGCTCAACGGAAGCCAGTATATGAAAAAATTGGCTTACGCTTTCCCACTCCGATGTGCCTGACAGGGAATTAAATTTTACAAAAGCCGCGCGTACAAATCTTGACACTGATGAAAGATCTCCAGGGAGCCCGAACGCGCCTATACCGGCGCCGTATTCCTCAAGACCGAGCCTGCCCGAAAATCGGTTAACGGGACGCTGAGAGGTCAGATTCATATAATTATTCAGGTTCTGCGTATGGAATCCGAATCCGGGATTATTTGTTAAGACACCGACGGGGTTATCGTATATCATAAGCCCGTTTTTGACGCTCTCGACAGTAAGATCGCCGTCACCGCCCGATATCATCCAATGCAGCGGGTGGAGAGGCAGCTCGTCGGAGAAATTTATATTCGCTATATTTGTCTGTCTTAAAAGATCTGCGGCGTCTGCCGCCGAGCTGCAACGGCAGAGTATCCATGGGATGAGTTCAAAGGGCGGCACATTATATTTTTCTGCTTTGCATGGAGCGTAATATGCGTTGCCCGGGAAGCTGAGCCCGGCCATGCAAAGTCCTTTTTCATTCATCGCATCGTAATAAAGCGGATATCCGTCAGCTACATAAGCGGCGCCTATTATAGCGTGGTGATCTTTCGAGATCTCTCCGCATCTGAAATCCAGCTCAAAACCTCTCGGCATTATTGTGACAGTCTCACCATAGTTTTTATCAACGCCAAGATTTCTGCCGAAATATCTGTTTTTTGTTTTATATGTTATTGCCGTGCACATAAGGGGTCCTCCGTCAAAAAATGTATTTATGTGATCGTGAAAGTCCGTTTCGTGATCATATAAAAATTCAAGAGTGTTCGGTTATGCTTATTGTTTTGCCGAGAGCGCGGTTTTATTCATGATCATAATGCTTGCGGGGCATATTCGATTATAATACATAAGTATTGGACATTTCGATATTTTTGTAGTATAATAGTATAGCAGCGGCAAGGAAGGACTTGCGGCACAGTATAATGTTATGAAGGGATGACGTTTTATGACAGAATACATAGGTAATGTATATGATGAAGAACGCGCGCTTTACGGAGTACACGGAGCGGTAATAGAGAACTGCCGCTTTGAGGGACCGGCTGACGGTGAATCGGCGCTTAAGGAGACAGGCGATCTTAAAATAAATAATTGTGACTTTCTGCTCAGATACCCGCTTTGGCATACCACGGGAGCGGTGATAGATAACTGTAGGATGACCGATACCTGCCGGGCGGCTCTCTGGTATGACAGGGATGTGACTATAAAGGATTCGGTTTTGGGAGGAATAAAAGCGGTGCGTGAATGCGACAATACGGAGATCTGCGGGACGAAAATAAACTCGACCGAGTTCGGCTGGTTTTGCCGCGGGCTGAAAATAAGCGACAGCGAGCTTGTTTCAGAGTATCCGTTCATGCACAGCTCGGATATGCGCATATATAATCTTAAAATGCATGGAAAATACTCGTTCCAGTACACAGAGAATGTTGAGATACATAACTCGTATCTGGACACAAAGGATGCATTCTGGCACGGAAAGAATATAACCGTTTATGACAGCGTGGTAAAAGGCGAATATCTCGGATGGTATTCGGAAAATGTACGGTTCGTTCGCTGCAGGATAATCGGCACACAGCCGCTTTGTTATGCGAAAGGGCTCGTTCTGGAGGACTGCGAGATGATAGACTGCGATCTCTCGTTTGAACGAAGCGACGTTATCGCAGATATACGCGGCGGTATAACGAGTGTGAAAGATCCGATAAGCGGCAGGATAACGGCTGACAGTATCGGCGAACTCATAATGGACGAGTACGCGGATAAGAGCACATGCGCTGTGACAGTAAGGCAAAGCGAATTGAAAAAATGTGTGTGAAAATACAGATCGCGCTCTGAAAATGGGCGCGGTCTTTTTTATATATGCGGTAATTGAAATTTTTCACGATCTACATATCCGGCGCATAAGATAATAAGCAAGATCCAAAACATCGGATCTCAAATAACGGGCTGTATGTCCGGAGGAGGATCGTTATGAATAATATGTATCCGTTCGTTAACGGACCGCTTCCGTATGAATACGGAGCGCTTGAACCTTTTATAGATGAAAAGACCATGCATTTGCATCATGACAGACATTTACAGACATATATAGATAATCTCAATTCAATGATCGAAAAGAATCCGGGACTTAAAAATATGTCTCTTGAAATGATGCTGTGCCGATTCCCGCGGCTGCCGCGGGATCTGCAGATACCTGTGCGCAATAATGCGGGCGGCGTATATAATCACCGTTTCTTTTTCAGCGGTATGAGCCCATCGGGCGGTGGATCCCCCGAATGTCCGCTTTTGGATGCCATTAACAGAAAATTCGGCTCGTATGAAAAGTTTAAAGAGCGGTTTAAAGCTTCCGCTCTGTCTGTTTTCGGTTCAGGCTATGCCTGGCTGGTACTGGATCGATGGGGACTGAAGATAATCACCACGCCAAATCAGGATACTCCGCTGATAAAAGGGCAGATCCCTGTTCTCAATATAGACGTATGGGAGCACGCGTACTATCTTAAACACTATAATCTTCGTGCTGCGTATATTGACGACTGGTTCAATGTTATTGATTGGGAAAAGGCCGGTAATAGATTCAGTGACGCTGTTCGTTATCACGTTCATTGAGCTTCGTACATATTATGTAACAGGCAGTTGATATTTCTCAATTGCCTGAAACAAAATTTACGGATGTAATAATATGGGTGTAACAAACTCAAATAAACAGATAAATGTCACTGAAATTGCTTGTGACGGTACCTTAAAAGTTACGCTGGCCCTTGCGGCTGCTCCTGATATAGCCTCAAATCCTACTGGTATCGTGCTTGTGCTCGACCGCTCCGGCAGTATGGACGGAAGTCCATTGGCCAACATGAAAGCGGGAGCCAAAACGTTTATCGATATAATAGATGAGGCGACTGACAGTATGCAGGACGGAAACATCGGTTCCGGCAGCAGTATCGGTATCGTAAGCTTTGCAGAGACAGCGACGGCGGATACACAGCTCATAACGTCTGTGGCGGA
This sequence comes from uncultured Clostridia bacterium, assembly GCA_904395315.1. GTDB lineage: Bacteria > Bacillota > Clostridia > UBA1381 > UBA1381 > Ornithomonoglobus. The sequence continues at coordinate 6,024 of CAJFNT010000118.1, read as the reverse complement.
TCTGAAAGCTGCTGTTGACGATCTCAGCGCCGGAGGCTCCACAAATCATGCAGATGCGTTTTCAAAAGCGATAGAGCTGTTTGATCCTGCATCGACTGATGCAAAAGTAATAGTCATGTTTACTGACGGAAAAACCACTTCCGGCCCGCCGCCCGCTCCCGTGGCTGCCGCCGCAAGAGCCGTAGGCATAGTTATATACTGCATAGGTCTTGTAGGATCGGACGGCATAGATGTGAGCGTCCTGAACGACTGGGCGACCGATCCCGACGCCTCTCATGTAGCCGTTACTCCGGACGATTCCGAGCTGGAAGACCTGTTTGCCGATCTCGCCGCTAACATCTCAAAGCCGGGAGCGACAGACATCGTTATAAATGAGGTCGTTAATCCGGACTTCAATATCGTAAGCATTGATCCGCCCGCTAAGGGGACCGCGGCAATGCTTGGTCCGAATACGATACAATGGAAGATACCCGCTCTTGGCGTTTCCGGTAATGAAGGGGCAAATCTGGAGTTCTATATAAAGCATGTTGCTCAGACTTCGGGTACAAAATTAGTCAATCAGTCTATTTCATATTCGGATGCCGAAAACAATTCCGTGACTTTCCCGGAACCTGAGGTCACGGTAGACTGCGGAACAGATGTTGTGACGGAGCCGTGTCCCGTACCTGTGGATTTTTCTGTGGGCGGATGTCAGGATTCTCTGGTCGTTGATCTTGGCGACACTTATCTTGAATCGCTGGGACGCATTGTACAGCTTAGCGTAACGGTGAAAAATGTCTGTCCCGACAGGCGTGTGGCGCTTGGTGTGATACTCACCGAAGAAGACGATCACGGAAACGAGTATCAGCGCGGTATAAAGACCATCACTATCCCGGCGCATCACTCTTCGGGATGCCGTGATATTACCGTAAAATGTATCAAATTTGTGCTTCCGGAGGACTTGAATGTTTCCGGTAACACGGGTTCTATCTGCGGTTCCAGAAATCTTAAGGCTCGTTTTATCGCTCACAATATCGATACGGATTTTAGGTGCTGTGATACGGTAACGACCGTTCAGTAAAAAAACTTATTTTTACGAGAGCCGCTTCCTTTACGGAAGCGGTGTACATATGGTATTATTCATTACCTTAACGGCGTATAATCGATCTTTGCTTCCTCGTCAGTTGCCTCGAGCTTGAAAATAACGGGACGAAGTCCGTCATTGCAGCTGCATATGGCAACGCCCGGTGTTTTTATCCAGTCGCCGTAATAGAACAGATCACTGTCGGCGCCGTGCGCCAGCGCGAACGCATATTGATAGATCGCCTTCCATGCTTCATCGCACATTCCTTCCGGCTTCGCGTAATCGGCATAGAATATCTGTCCTTCCTTCAGCATAGGACATGCCATAAGACCGGGGATCCCGTATTCTTCGGCAAGCTCTTTGTCCAAAGTGGTCTTCAATACTGTTATTTTTACTTTTTTCATGCATATTTGCTCCTTATCATTTTTATTATATTGTATCACAATTGCCGGTAAAGTCAATATTCATCATCTAAAATATTGAACGGAATAAGAGTGTATCCTGTTTTTTATTCCGTAACGGCTCCGAAGCTTTTGCATAGCTCGATAAATGTGTTCATATTCGGGGTAAGATATTTGTTTCTGTGGTAGATCAGATTAAGATCTCGCTTTAGCGGATGTGGGAAAGGTATCATCTTGACCGTTTTTTTAAGCACATCTTTTTCCACAAGAAGGTATGGCAGCACCGCCACGCCAAGCCCTTCGGATACAGCCATAACGATCGCTTGCGTGCTTGAACTTTCCAATACGGGGCGGATATTTATACCCAGCGCTGCGAAGCGGCTGTCGAGTATCTCGCGTCCGGCGCTGCCCTTTTCGCGCATTAGGAACGGCTGTCGTGACAGATCTGCGAGCGTTATCGTATCAAGGTCTGACAATGGGCTTTCGGGGGGAACGATCGCGCAGAGTTCGTCCTGCATAAACGGGATGTGACATATATCCTCATCCTCCGGCTGAGTTTCGATAAGCCCTATATCGATCGTGTTGTTAAGGATACTGTTTTCTATGTCGGACGATTTGCTTACTGTCGCTTCCACTTTTAAATTGGGGAATTTTTCGTTGTATCGCTTGATCAGCGACGGAAGGATATGTGTTCCTATCGTTATGCTCGTGCCTATCCTTATCGTCCCGAGAGAGTCCCAGTTTTTTATCTTCTTCTCCATTTCTTCAAAAAGTGAAACTATATGGATCGCGTAACCGTAAAATTCCTTTCCAAGCTCGGTGGGAAATATCTTTTTGCCTATACGGTCGAAGAGACGTATACCGTAGTAGCTTTCCAATTCCTTTACAGCCAGGCTGACCGAGGGCTGGGCGAGATGCATTTCCTTTGCGGCGCGCGTCATACTGCCGTTTTGGAATACGGCAACAAATATTTTCATATGGCGAAGCGTCATGATATCACCTCCATCGCAGTATACACGATAATTTGCTCGATATATAATAGATCTGTTATATATTATATATAATAATACTATTTTACTTATTAGTCAAGATGTTGTATAATATTATAAAGACATTTTTGATGAAAGGGAAATGATATGCTCAGTAAAAGATCTGTACTTATAAAACTTTTTGTGTCAACTCTGTATCTCAGCGCGTTCACATTCGGCGGCGGATATGTGATCGTTACGCTTATGAAGAAAAAGTTTGTGGATGAATACCATTGGATAGAGGACGGAGAAATGCTTGATCTGGTCGCGATCGCGCAGTCGTCTCCGGGCGCTATTGCCGTGAACGGAGCGATAGTTGTCGGATATAAGCTCGCGGGGCTTGCGGGCGCGTTTGTCGCGACGATCGCTACGATCATACCGCCTTTTGTGATAATCTCTCTTATATCGGTATTTTACAACGCGTTTAGGAACAATTATGTGGTGAGTGAGATCCTTGAGGGGATGCAGGCCGGAGTAGGCGCTGTGATAGCATCGGTGGTATTCGATATGGGGGCAGATGTTGTCCGGGGAAAGAATACAGTGTCTGTTTTGATAATGGTCGGAGCGTTTATCGCGGCGTGCTGTTTCGGAGTGAATGTTATATACATAATCATTGCATGCGGATCGATAGGTGTGGTAAGGACCCTGCTCAAAAGAAGGAGGGGGGCAAAATGATATATCTACAGTTGTTTTACAGCTTTCTTAAGATAGGAATGTTCAGTTTCGGAGGCGGATACGCGGCAATGCCGTTGATACAGGATCAGATAGTGACTATGCACGGCTGGTTGAGTATGAACGAGTTCACCGGTCTTATAACGATATCCCAGATGACTCCGGGCCCGATAGCTATAAACTCCGCGACGTTTGTCGGTATAAAGATAGCGGGGATAGGCGGCGCGTTGGCTGCAACGGTCGGTTGCGTGTTGCCGTCGTGCGTTATAGTAACGCTGATAGCAAAGCTGTATTTGAAATACAGAAGTATGGATATGCTCCAGGGAGTTCTCGGATCATTGCGTCCCGCGGTAGTCGCTATGATAGCTTCAGCGGGAGTTTCGATCCTTATAACGGCATTCTGGGGAAATGACGCAATAACGCTGTCAGGCACAAATGTGGGACTTGTCGTGATATTTGCGGTGTGTGTTGCGCTGCTCAGGACAATAAAGCTGAATCCTATACTGGTGATGCTGTCGGCGGGTGTCTTAAATCTTATTTTTTCGCTTATTGGATGGTAAAAACATATATTGCTGCCGGAGGCTGCCGAGTCAGCGCAGTGTGATGTGAGGGGCTGATCATTATATCAGCCTTACGCGTTCTGTGCTGATGCGGCGGCCTTTTTTGATCCAATAAGCATCTCGATCACAGCCTGTATACGATCGTATATAAGCAAAAGAGGCAGCGGGCGAAACCGTTTCGCCGCGTCTGCCTCCGTGATGCGGATGTTGTGTTTTATGAAATGTTTATTATTTATAGAATCCAAGTTTCCTCACTGCTCTGTAGATCTTGTCTCCGGCAGGCAGAAGGAGTATATCGTTTTTACTCATGATCTTTAAAGCGAGTATCAGTATCACATATACAGCCGCGGCAATGGCGATCGCTATGAGCGATGCCGCAAGGTTTGCGATATAGCCCGCGCCGCCCATGAGCGAGAACAGAAGTCTGTATGATATAAATGCTGCGCCGCCCATGATTATTCCGGCTATAAGCGGCTTCGCCACATATTTCATAAATGTGAAGTGCAGCGGGATATATCTTATCAGCACGAAGAAGTTGACCAAAAACGCCACGAGCTGACATACGATAGAAGATATTGCGGCGCCGTATATATTTATTGAAGGTATGCGTATGAGAGTCAGGTTGAGCGCGACTTTGCAAACACAGCCCGCGAGTATCCCTATAGCCGGCACATATACCTTTCCTATTCCCTGAAGCGCTCCCGTAAGCGTTTGTGTAAGAGCGCTGAATATAAGCGAAACAGACATGATCGCAAGAAGATCCGCGCCCTCTGACGCTGCCGGATATATGATATTGTATATTGGCTGAGCCATAACGATATATCCTATCGCGCACGGCAGGATCAGAAGTATCGAGATAAGGAATGAATATGACGTCTTGCTTGAAGCTTCTTTTTTATCGCCGCGCGCGAGCGCTCCCGCGATCGAGGGTACCAGCACTGTCGCAAATGCAATGTTCAGGGCGAGAGGCATGTTGAACAGCGTATCGCTCTTGGAGAGCATTCCGGAGAGCGCCACGGCTTCGTCATTGAGCTGAGCGGCTGTGGGGTTCAGTATAGCCGCCGCGCCGCCGCGTGCCGGTATCATGGCTGTAAATGCTGCCTCGATTCCGCGGGTTATGGTCGCAAGGTCTATCACACGGTTTACGGCTGTTATTATCGACGCAAGCGATATCGGTATTGACAGCATGAGTATCGATTTCATGAGCTTTCCTGTTGAACTCTTGAGTTCTGCTACAGCCGACTGTCTTATCTGTTCCTCAATACCCTTTTTGCGGCGCATATAGAATACCGCAAGATACGCGAACGATATCATAGTGGAGAGCGAGCTTGCCGCGTTTGCCCAGGCAGCCATTATCTCCGGCGGAGTCGATGAAGAGCCGGTAGCATCGTTATAGAGCATGGTGACCTTTGTAAAGAACGCCATTATGCTCGGCATCGTTCCGACGGTGAGAAGCACCAGTACGATAGTCAGTCCGCATTTGAAGAACTGTTCAAGCATCTGAGAGAGGCTTGTGGCTTTCATGTCATTGAGCCCTTGGAAATATCCGCGTATTACCGATGAGATGCAGACAAAGAATATCGAGGGAGCCAATGCGCGCATTACGTATTGAGCGCCGTCCATCTTCACGATATGTACCGCTATAAAATCAGCGCCAAGATACAGTATGGCCGCGCAAACAAAACCGATCACCGAGAATAGCAGGAACGCCGTTTTGAATATCCTGTGGGCAGATCGGTAATCGCCGAGTGTTGCGCGTTCGGCGACCATTTTGGCTATTGCGTTTGGTATTCCAACCGAGGATATCGCCAGAAGCACAGTATAGACCTGAAATCCCGCGTTGTAAAAGCCGTTTCCGGCGTCGCCGAATCCGTCTATATTGGTTATCACCATCCTATAGACCAGTCCGAGGATTTTTACCATTATCTGTGCGAAAAGTATTATTGCAACGTTACCCATAAATGAGTACGTCTTTTTTTCGTTGATCTTATTCATAAATCATGTCCTTTCGATTTACCGCCCTCAACAGGCTGTTTTAACCAAACGGACGGTGCAGACCGCCGCGCTTTTTGGTATAACAATTTCTATTATACGCTTAATGCGATTTTTTTTCAAGTCTTAATTTTGTTGGAATTGTTAATTTTGTGTAATGACCGGTTGGATATAATATATAATATGGTTTTATTAATATAAATGAGCCGTATGCTTGTGCACATGTTATGATATAATTGATGTGTGACAAAAAAGATGAGAATAACTCCAAAATGTGATATAATGTTTAACGACCAAGAAAAACACAT
>CAJFNT010000117.1 GCA_904395315.1 uncultured Clostridia bacterium | reverse complement strand
TTTAAAAGCTTTGTCATAGGCTCACGTCCTTTCCGGTGAGGTCGAGGAATATCTCTTCAAGCGACTTGTTTTTGTCAAGCTCATGCAGTCGGCTCAGTTCGCCCTGATATTTCATCCTGCCGGCTGCGATTATGCCTATATCGTCCGCCATCTGGTCTATTTCAGACAGCAGATGACTTGAAACTATGACCGTCATCCCGTACTGTTCCGGCAAAGAGCGTATGAGTTCGCGCATTTCCTGTATACCCGCCGGATCGAGACCGTTTGTCGGCTCGTCAAGGATCAACAGCTTCGGGAACGATAAAAGCGCCGACGCGAGCCCCAGTCTCTGCTTCATTCCGAGAGAATATGCAGATGTCTTTTTCATGCCCTGCCTGTCGAGGCGCACGATCCTCAGCACCTCGTCTATATTCTTTTCCGGAACACCGAGTACGGTCTGATATATTTTGAGATTCTCGCGCGCGGTCAGATGCCCGTAATATGACGGAGACTCGATGAGCGAACCGATGTCACGCAGTATGGAAAGCCGGTTCTTAGGTGTGAGCCTTTTCCCGAATATTTCGATACTGCCGTTTGTCGGACGGACCAGACCCAATAGCATTTTGAGCGTTGTAGATTTTCCGGCGCCGTTAGGCCCGAGAAATCCATAGATGCGTCCCTCCCGTACGCTCATGTTGAGCCGCGAAACACATTCCGTGCCGCCGTATTGTTTCGTAAGCATGTTTGTAATTACCGTCTCTTTCAAATCAAAGCACTTCCTTTCAGGTGTGTATATACAGCCGCTTTCCCGGCTGTGATCTAATAATACACCCCCAACCTGTTTAAAAGCTTAAGCCACTCTTAATTTAACCTTAAATTTTTCAATAAAAAAATCCTACGGAATGCATAAACGCAGTCCGCAGGACTATAAAAATCAAACTTTCAATATCATTTACAACCCCAGTTCTTTCATAGCATCATGCTCAGAGATAAATAAACGGCAATCCTGATCATTTTCTATTTCTTCAAGCATTGCTTTATCTGTTTCATCAGGTGTATCTTCTTCTATATTGTTCCAAACAGCAAAGTTATCAATGATCATTTTCCATATCCGCATATGAAGCATCCTCCGATAATGTTTTATCACGATATGATTATAGCACTTTTGACGGCAAAAATCAATACATAAATTGCAGATGATCAGCCCTTAATTTAACCTTAAATTTTTCGAGCAGCGCTTTAAAAACACTATTATTTGTGGTAAAATATATTTGAAACAAATATATCAAGTAATTGCGAAACGAGCGTTTCGCAATTACCTACACAAATATATGAAAAGGGGGAGGCTTATGGACGAGCTTTTGAATAAAAAGATACTTGTTGTGGATGACGAGCCGGAGCTTTTGCGGATGATCGAGGATATACTTTTTTCCGAAGGGTTTTATAACGTATGCACCGCTCCGGACTGCGCGCGGGCATTGGATCTGGCGCGGTCACAGACTATGGCGCTTTTTGTGCTCGATGTGAATCTTCCCGATGGGAACGGATTCATGCTGTATAATGAGCTAAGGAAGTTTTCACGTGCGCCCGTGATATTCCTTACAGCGCGGGGAGAGGCGGACGACAGGATACGCGGACTTGCATTGGGAGCCGATGACTACATTGTAAAACCGTTTCTTGCAAAGGAGCTTGTGCTGCGTATAAAAGCGCTTTTGCGGCGGACATACGCTTCGGAGGATACTGTAACGGAGCTGCATATCGGAAACCGCACAGTCGATACAGAGAACGCTTCGGTCACAGGCGGCGCAAAGACCGTGCAGCTGACGGCAAAGGAGCTGATATTGATAAAAAAGCTGTGGGAAAACAGGAACAGGATCGTCACGAATGATGCCCTCTGCATGGCGGCTTGGGGAGAGGATTATTACGGGCATGAAAACAGTCTTATGGTCCATATACGGCATCTGCGTGAAAAACTTGAGGAAGGTCCCTCATCTCCGCGTCATATCATAACGGCTAAGGGGCTCGGTTATAAGCTGGTGACAGACGATGAATAAGACTGCGGTAAAGATATTTGCGCTTTTCTCCGTTACAGCGGGAGTTATAGCGACTATACTTATGGTAATGAACTTTTTCGGCATCGCTATGATCGGCAGTGACGTATCGGATAGGTCCCGAAATCCGAGGATCCTGCTTGAGGATATAAGCGACAGCCTTGCCGAAGGCGAGCGGACGGTGTCACTGCCGGAGGGATATTGGTGTATGCTCATAGACAGCTCGGGAAATGTGATATGGGATCAGGACATGCCGGATGATGTGCCTGATACGTACACGATAAACGATGTTGCAAGGATGTCAAGGTGGTTCCTGAACGACTACCCGGTATACACGAGAACGGAAGACTACGGCCTTTTAGTGCTTGCAAGACCGAAAAACACGGTCGGCAAATACGAGATGGAATACTCAATGGGTTGGTTTGACAGTCTGCCGGAGAGGATATTGTACATCCTTCTCCTCAATCTGACTCTTGCCGCAATCCTTGCCTGTGTATTCGGAACGAGCCTTTACAGCAGGATCCGTGAGCTCACACGCGGGATAAGCGATCTTCGTGCCGAAAAAAACGTAAAGCTTCGTGAGCGAGGCATATTCAAGGAGATATGCCGCAATATAAACAGCACATCCGCAGCAATAAGGAGAAAAAATGAGGTCCTTGACGCGCGTGAAAGCGCAAGACAGAATTGGATAGCCTGCATATCGCATGATATAAGGACACCGCTCTCTGTGGTAAGCGGCTATGCTGAGACGCTTGCCGGAAGCAGCGCTCTTTCAGATGCGGACAGACGAAGAGCGGAGGTGATACTTTCGAACAGCATCAAGATAAAACAGCTTATTGAGGATCTTAATCTTATATCATCTATGGAATATGACATGCAGCCTTCAAAGAGGCAGCCGGTAAAGATAGGCCCGATGCTGAGACGTGTAGTGACGGAGATAATCAATAACGGACTGTCCGAGGATTTCCCTGTCAGTCTCGAAATAAAATCTGAGAAAGCGGTCGTGATGGGTGATGAGCGGCTCCTTGAACGCGCGGTGTTCAATCTTATAAACAATGCCGCAGCTCACAATAAGAACGGATGTGAGATAAATATAAAGGAATATATCCGCAACGGCAGCGTGTTGATCGAGATCTTTGACAATGGATGCGGAGCGCCCCAAGAGATCCTTGAGAAAATAGATGAGATACCTAAAACAACGCATGGTATAGGCCTGCCTATGGCGTACAGGATCGTGATGGTCCACGGCGGCTCGTTTGAAGCGTATAACGACGGAGGATTGCATGTCGTGATGAAACTGCCGGAGCCGGAGAATATATATTAAAAAAGTCACCTCCGTCAGTGATAGAGCGGAGGTGACTGTGTTTTTACTGCAGTGAGAACGCTTTTGATACGGAAGCGCCTTCCGGTTCCTCGTATTTGTGGACCACAACATTTACATCTGTCTGTTCATCTCTCAGTATGAAAGTTTTCTGCAGAGTTACTTTATTTCCCGCTTCGACCTGTTCCATAGCCGAGTTGGTGTTCAAACCTTCAACGCCTATGACCACTATAGGAGCAAGCGCGTTGCCGTCCTGTGTTACTTCTGTGGTCATTATGCTGTCAAACGATGTCGGAGTCGAGTTATTGCTCTCAAATTCATATGATATAGCGATAACCTTGCTTCCCTCATAGTCGAATACTTTCGCATCCTCTATCGATACCTTGAAGTTGCCTATCTCGCCGGAGGACTCAAGAGCGTTGTCTTCGGACGTTGCTTCCTTAAGCTCTGTTCCCTCAACTTTGCCCATATCAACTTCATCCGCTGCTCCTTCAACGGCAAGAGTCGCCTGAGGCGCCGAATCAGTCGCCGCCGGGTCTGCCGATGCTGCGTCGGCTGCTGCCGTGCTTTCTGCCGCGGGAGCGTTTGTGCCCGATGCGGCGTCATCTGTATTGTTTCCGCATGCTGCCATTGACATGGAGAGCATTGCGGCCATAAGAATCAAAAGTCCCTTTTTCACTTTCCAACATTCCTTTCCGGGTCTTTTTTTCGCGAGTATCCCTTTTTCAAAACTCCTGTATATACTAACACAATGGCTTGAAAAAATCAAGGGATTAACTGAAATTTAGCTGAAATTTAATAGTATGTTTACGTTTAAAAATATTTTTTGGTGTTTCCGATTGACATATTTTTGAGTTATGGTATAATGGTATAAATAACATTCGTTTTTACAGTAAAATTTGTGATATTAATACAGGTGATCGCAAAATGTTCGTTTAACGATCACCCAATATAAATGAAACAGGAGGTAAAATAATGCGTGCAAGCGGTATATTGATGCATATATCATCCCTGCCTTCAGAGTACGGTATAGGTACGATGGGCGCGGAAGCGTATAGGTTTGTGGATTTTCTCGCCGATGCAAAACAGACATATTGGCAGATGCTCCCGATATGTCCCACAAGCTACGGTGACTCACCGTATCAGTCATTCTCAACACATGCCGGGAATCCTTATTTTATAGATCTGGATATGCTCGAGGAGGAAGGTCTGCTTGATAAAGATGACTACGAGGATATAGAGTGGGGGTCTGATGAGGATCGCGTGGATTACAGCGCCCTTTACAAGAATCGGTATAAGGTACTGCGCATGGCGTATGAGCGGTTCAAGGATACAGACAGGACTATATTTGAGCTGTTTCTTGATAAAAATGAAGCATGGATATCAAATTACGCGTTGTTTATGACGATAAAGGATCATCATGACGGCAAACCGTGGACTGAATGGGAAGAAGGACTCAAACGCCGCGATCCGCATGAGCTGTGGCTTTTTAAGGAAGCTCATGCCGATGAGGTGGAGTTTTATGAGTTTATACAGTTTAAATTCTTCGAGCAGTGGGAAAAGCTCAAAGAATATGCCAATGGGAAAGGCGTACAGATCATAGGCGATATACCGATATATGTTGCGCTCGACAGCGCCGCGGTATGGGTGTATCCGGATCTTTTTGATCTTGATGAGGATCTTATGCCGAAAACAGTGGCGGGCTGTCCCCCGGACGCATTCTCGGCGACCGGTCAGCTGTGGGGCAACCCGATATATGATTGGGAACGGCATAAGGAGACTGATTACAATTGGTGGATAGACAGGCTCAGAGCGGCGGTAGAGCTTTATGATGTTGTTAGGATAGATCATTTCAGAGGGTTTGACGGATACTATGCTATCCCTTATGGTGAAAGCACGGCGGTGAACGGAGAGTGGAAGAAGGGACCCGGAATAGAGTTTTTCAGGTTTGTGGAGTCACGGCTCGGTAAGCTGCCGATAATAGCGGAGGATCTTGGATTTTTGACATCATCAGTCTTGCAGATGCTCGCCGATTCGGGCTTCCCGGGTATGAAAGTCCTTGAGTTCGCTTTTGATCCGAGAGAGGAGAGCAACTATCTGCCGTATAATTATGACAAGAATTGCGCTGTGTACATAGGAACGCACGATAATGCGCCTATAAGAGGGTGGATAGACGAGCTTGATGATGATACGATACGTTTCTGCAAAAAGTTTCTGAACTATGAGTGCGGTGATATGGACGGATTTATCTGGACGTTTATAAAGACCGCGTTTGCATGTGTCGGTGATACCGTGATAATCCAAATGCAGGATTATCTTGGACTGGGAAATGAGTCGAGAATGAATACACCATCAACGGCTTCTGGAAACTGGCAGTGGAGAATGAAAAAAGGCGCGTACGGAGGCAGGCTTGCCGAAAAGATTGCTGATATAACCTCCACCTACGGCAGATGCCCAAGATGATGAAAGTAAGGGATTTTAGATATGAAGATTGAGTTTTATCATGAGAATACGAATATACTGCATGTCGGCTGCGAGGCTCCGAGAGCGTATTATATTCCGTTTTCGGACAGAGAAGCGGCGCTTTCCGGAGCGCGTGACAGCTCGGATATGTTCAGGAGCCTGAATGGGACTTGGGATTTTAAATACTGCGGCAGCATAGACGAGATGCCGGAATTTGACGATATTTCAGATTATGACAAGATAAATGTGCCCTCGTGCTGGCAGTGCAAAGGCTACGACACGCATAATTATGTCAATACGCGCTATCCCTTCCCGTATGATCCGCCGTATGTACCGCACAGGAACCCGTGCGCGATGTATGAAAAGCGCTTTAATATGCAGCCGAAGAGCGGATACAGACAGTATATAAATTTTGAGGGTGTGGATTCTTGTTTTTATCTTTGGGTAAACGGGATCTTTGCGGGATACAGCCAGGTGTCGCATTCCACAAGCGAATTCGATATAACCGAATACCTGAAAAAGGGAAGGAACAGGATAAATGTGCTTGTGCTGAAGTGGTGTGACGGAAGCTATCTTGAGGATCAGGATAAATTCAGGATGAGCGGGATATTCCGTGATGTCTATATGCTGGAGCGGCCCGAGGGACACATAAATGACTTTTTCATAAAGACAAGGATAGACGGCACTGTATCTGTTTCGGCAGACACATACGCTGAATATGAGCTCTTGGACGGCAATAATGTTATCGCTTCGGCATCGGGCCGTGAAGCGGTGATGAATGTGGATGATCCGCGTCTGTGGACCGCTGAGACGCCGTATCTGTATACACTGGTAATAAAAAGCGGCGGAGAGTATATAGTCCAGAAGGTCGGTATAAGAGAGATAACTGTAAAAAACGGTGTTGTGCTGCTGAACGGCAGACCGTTCAAGATACGTGGTGTTAACCGTCATGACAGTGATCCCAAAACCGGATACACGATAAGCCGTGAACAGGCGATGACCGATCTGCGGCTGATGAAGCAGTGCAATATAAATGCAGTACGGACCAGCCATTATCCTAACTCGCCTTGGTTTACGGAGCTTTGCGATGAATTGGGATTCTACGTATGCGCTGAGGCGGACATAGAGGCTCACGGAGTCTGCTCTTTCTACGGCGGCTCGCAGAATGAGACTTTCGGGCTGATAGCGCAGGATGAGCGGTTCAGGGATGCGATACTGGACAGGGTGCAGCGAAATGTTATGCGCGACAAGAACAGGTGCTCGGTCATAATATGGTCACTCGGAAACGAGGCGGGATACGGAGAGAATTTTGAGAATGCCGGGAGCTGGGTAAAAGAATATGATCCCTCTCGCCTTACACACTATGAGAGCAGTGTGCATGAGACTTTGGGGCACAAGAATGACACAAGCATGCTTGATCTTTACAGCACGATGTATGCGCCGCCGGAAAGCATAGTGAAATATTTTAAAAATACGAAAAATAAAAAGCCGTATATAATGTGTGAGTTCCTTCATGCGATGGGCAACGGCCCGGGCGGCATATATGACTATCTCGATCTTATAGATAAATATGACGGTTTTGTCGGAGCGTTCGTATGGGAATGGTGCGATCACGCCGTTTATATGGGAAAACGAGACGGAAAGCCCGTGTATTATTACGGCGGTGATTTTAATGAAACGGTACACGATTCGAATTTTTGTGTGGATGGGTTAGTGTATCCGGACAGAACACCGCATACGGGACTTATGGAATATAAAAACGCGATAAGACCGATACGCGCATCTTTGAAAAAAGGAATGCTTGAGATCGAGAACAGGCTTGATTTTTCTGACGTGTCGGAGCTGTATTCGGTGACATATGAGATCAGCCGTAACGGTGAGACCGTGGGAGCCGGGGAGATACCGTTGCCGAGTATCGCGCCGCATGAAAAAGCGCGTTTGCCGCTGCCTGACGCGCCTGAAGACGGCGACTGCTATATACTCGTAAAATATGAGACAAAGAACGACAGCCCGCTTGTTCCGGCGGGACATCCTGTGGGATTTGATCAACTGCGTCTTTCAAAAGCGGCGGCTTTCGAATTGCCGGAGTGCCGTGAGACCGGTGATCTCAAGATATATGAAACAGATACGGTCCTGACCGTTGAAGGCGCCTCATTCAAATACGAGATCGACAAAAGGACGGGCCTTTTCTGCGGTATCACAGTTAACGGCGAGGATATGATAACGCGTCCGATGGAATGGAACATCATGCGTGCGCCAACGGATAACGACAGATATATTGCGAGACGGTGGATCGACGCGGGCTATGACAGGATCGTTGCAAGGGTATATTCGTTGGAAGCTGAGGATTCGGAAGATGGTGTTGTTATAAGCGCGGATATAAATATTTCGGCTGTGCAGATGAGGTCGATACTGAGGTTGAAAACAAGGCAGACGATCCGCCGTGACGGAGCTGTTAGAATGCATGTAAAAGCGGTGTTCAATGACAGCAGACCGTATATAGAGCTTCCGTTCCTGCCGCGTTTCGGCGTACGCGTATTTTTGCCTAAGAAATATGACCGTGTCAGATATTACGGATACGGGCCTTACGAAAGCTATTCGGATAAACATATAGCTTCGTATATAGGTCTTTTTGGATCCGATGTGAACGGTCTGCATGAGGACTATATAAAGCCGCAGGAAAACGGGAGCCACTGCGGCTGCGGATATCTTTCCGTAAGCAGTGAAGACGGACACGGTTTGGAGGTCTACGGGAAAAAGTTCTCGTTCAACGCTTCGGAGTATACGCAGGAAGAGCTGACGCGTGCCGCTCATAATTTTGAGCTTAAAAAGAGCGGCTCAACGGTACTGTGTATAGATTACCGTCAATGCGGCATAGGCTCGAACAGCTGCGGTCCGCAGCTTCCGGACAGCGAAAAACTTAAGAATAAATTCAAGTGGGATACGGAGCTTAGATTTATATAAGAAAAATGCGCCGAGGCGTTTTGTGCCGCGGCGCGTTTTTTGTCTCACATTGAGCGCATTATACATGTGCTTGCAGTTCCGTTTTCGATCTCGATTATTGCGTAGGTCCCTCCGAAGAGGCAGCTTCCCGGGTTTAAAAGTTTTATCCCGTCCGAGTCGCCTTCATAGGTGATATGAGTGTGACCGAAAACTGCCATATCGCAACTTTTGCTCTTTGCAGCTCTTGCAAGCGTTTTGTAATCCATTTCATATTTAACTCTCTGTTCGTGTCCGTGCACGACAAGGATCCTTACACCGTCTTCCTCAATAATTATCTCTTTAGGCGCTTTGGTAAAAAGATCGTTGTTGCCCTGTACGTATCTTATATCCTTATCCGGAAATGTTTTGACGAGTTTCTCCGCGTCCCTCACATAGTCCCCGCAGTGCAGGATTATATCAGCGGGGATCCTTGAAACAGCATCGATACACAGATTAATATCACCATGCGAGTCTGAAAAAACAAGTATCCTTTTCATTATCATGCTCCTTATTAATATCCCGTAATATACACCGGGATGTATATCTTGAAATTCTGCGCAATAATATAATATCACGAAACAAATATAATGTAAACAGTATTTTCCGAAAATTATAACCAAAATAAACTCGTTTGATACGCGGATTATAACGAATAATATATAAACATGCGTATTTTGATGCGGCACGCGGAATTTGTCGAGCGATTATCGCCGTTCGACAACCGTATATTACAAATTTTGATCATATTGTTTGGTATAATTACATGGTGATCGGCAATAAAGGCCGGGGGATAAATACGCGAAGAGAGGACATGTAATGAATCAGATCAATCCGTCAGAGATAAAAAAGCCGCTGCGTGTGCCGCGGCTGAATGATATAATGCCGTCGTTTTTGATGATACTTGCGGCGAGAGCATCCGCTTTGGGAGTGTTTCCGTTCGGAGTGGCTTTTTTTGCCGCATCGTTTGATAAAAGTGTCGCGTACATAGGTATAGCGGCCGCGTGCGCGGGCATAGCGATGTCGAGCGGACTTGCGGCGCTGCCAAAGTATATGATAGCGTTGACGGCATATTGGCTGTTTACGAGGATATACAGAAAGAGAGAAGATGTTATATGCTCGGCAGCGTGCGGGATATCGATTCTCATAGGCGGCGGGATAATGCTGATATCCGAGTTCAACGGTCTGTATGATGTTTTTATGTTGTGTACGGAAAGCATAATATCCGCTCTTATGTATATAGTATTCAAAAGATCCAATCTTATGACCGATGACCGTTCGAAACGCGGAGGGATGTCGCAGGAGGAATATATAAGCGCGGCGATATCCATAGGTGTGTTTGTGGCGGGCCTTTCCGGCTTTGCCTTGGGACCGGTGAGTCTCACGAATGTTTTCGCGGTATATGCCGTTATGGTATGCGCTCTCAACACTTCGCTCGCCACGGCGGGCTGTTCCGGCCTTTGCATAGGATTTATGTCGGCGCTGTCCACATCGGATGCTGTCATTATGATGGGAGTATACGGGCTGAGCGCTGTTTTTGCGAGTTTCATGAGCACATTTAAGAAAGCCGGGTGCGCGATAGGTTACATAAGCGGTACAGCCGTCACCCTGATATATATAAGAAACATGTACGATGTTCCGCTCTCTATGCTGGATACAGTTATAGGCGCGGCATTGTTTTTGGTCACACCGGGTGTTGTGCATGAATATTTTAAAAGCTTTTTTACGAGATCTTTAAAGGTGGAATCGGTGAGCCCGGATCTTCGTATGCGTGAATATCTCACCATGCGGCTCAGGAAGACGGCGGAATCATTCACGAGCCTGCGCGAATGCTTTATGGCGGTGTCGGAAGGCAGGCTCAAAAAGTATTCCGATGATGTCGGGGTGATACTCGATGAAACGACGGACAGGATATGCAGAGGATGCAGGATGTGCGGCAAGTGCTGGCAGACGGATTTCAGGCGGACGTATAAAAACGTGCTTGAGCTCATAGGCGTTATAGAGACGAGCGGAAGACTTACTGAAGAAAATATCCCGGAGCATTTTTGTGAAAAGTGCGTAAGGGCGGATGAGTTTATCAATGAGATAAACCATGTGTATGAGCTGTACAAAAGGGATGTTCTGAGACGCGCAGACGCGGTCGAGACCCGCAATCTTGTGGCGGGGCAGTACGGCGAGATCAATTCGCTTCTTCTCGGGATGGCGGGAGATATCGAGGACGGATTTACTTTCCTTGAGCAGGAGGAGGAAAGACTGGTTGACGAGCTCGATAAAAATGGTATAATGCCGTATGAAGTCAGCGCGATAGAAAGCACAAGCGGAAGATGCGAGGTATATTTGCGGCTGCCGCCGGTTATCCGGCGCACAGCTGTAGAGGGGATAATCTCGGAGGTGCTTGGCAGAAATGTGGCGTATGAGGAAACAGAAGGCGGGCTGAGCAAATATGTGTCAAAACCCAAATATACTGTAGACACTGCTGTTTTACAGCTGCCGCAAGACGGCTCTAAGGAAAACGGGGACAGCGCTACCTCGTTCGTCACCGGAGGATCGGAGTTCTATGCTGTTCTGGCTGACGGCATGGGAAGCGGCAGCGAAGCGAGGTATGAAAGCTCTTCGGCGCTTCGTCTGCTAACGAGTTTTCTGAAAGCGGGTTTCAGCGTAAAGACTGCGCTGGGTATCTTGAATTCGGCGATGTGTCTCAACATAGGAGGGGAAACATATTCTACAGTGGATATAATACGCGTGGATCTTTATACGGGCGAGGCGGAGTTTTTTAAGATCGGCAGCGCGGAGTCATTGATATTGAGCGGAGACGAAGTGAGCGTTCTGAGCTCGTCGTCAGTGCCGGTGGGGATACTTTCGGATATACGGCTCGGAAGCAAAAAGGCAGAGCTGCGCGAAGGTGATATAGTGCTTATGATGACCGATGGGATAACCGAGGCGGGATGCACAGTGTCGAGGACCGATTGGATAAAGGATATAATGATAAAGCCGTATGCGGAAATGTCGGAGCTTGCAAAAGAGGTAATGGACACTGCGCTTGAAAAAAGCCGTGGTATCGCGAGAGACGATATGAGCGTCATAGCGATGCGTGTGATGGGATGCTGACCGGCGGCTGGGAATAGCGGATGCGCGGTGAGGCTGCGCACCCGCTGTGTTGTGTGTCGGGCATGACATAGATCTAGTTGGTGAAAGTCCAATCGCGGGTATTTACCGCCAAGCGTAGTGAACCGCAAGCCTC
>CAJFNT010000116.1 GCA_904395315.1 uncultured Clostridia bacterium | reverse complement strand
GAAACAAAGACTGTATCGGGATTTTATGACGGCGATGGGATATACAGAATAAGGTTCATGCCTTCATTCGAGGGAAAGTACAGCTACAGGATATTCGGCAGCTTTTCCGATGAAGTCTGCACAGGCAGGTTCAATGTCAGCGGCGCAGCCGGTCACGGTCCCGTGCGCGCAGCGGGCAAAACGCTTGAATATGCCGACGGAACACCGTATTATTCTGTCGGGACGACCTGCTATGTCTGGACATGCCAAACACGCGCACTGAGAGAGCAGACGCTCAATACGCTCAAAAACAGCAGCTTTAATAAGCTCCGTTTCTGCATATTTCCGAAGCATTATGACTACAATTTCAGAGATCCCGTTATGTTCCCTTACGAGGGAACGCCTGTCGATAATTCCGGCATAGATAAATTCAGTTTTTCGGAATGTAAGCCGGATAATGACGGGAACAATTGGGATTTTTCACGGTTCAATACAGAATATTTTAAGATCATAGATGAATGTGTGGAGACTTTGACAGAGCTTGGCATAGAGGCTGACATCATACTTTTTCACCCGTATGACCGCTGGGGCTTTTCAAAAATGCCGAGATGGGCGGATGATCTGTATCTGAAATACGTTATTGCCAGATACAGCGCGTACCCGAATGTGTGGTGGAGCCTTGCAAACGAATATGATCTGTGCCGGTACAAGACCGACGATGATTGGGAGCACTATGCGCAGGTGGTGACCGAATGTGATCCTTACGGGCACATGCTCAGTGTGCACAACTGCGTCAAGCTGTACGATTTCTCGAAGGAATGGGTGACGCATTGCTCCATACAGCGCCAAACCGGCGACAAAGAGCTTGACTTCATACCGTCATGGCTCGAAAAATACAATAAGCCGGTCGTAATAGATGAGATGTGCTATGAGGGCAATATAGAGCAGGACTGGGGCAATATCTCCGGCGAGGAAATGCTGCGCCGTATGTGGAAGGTGTATATCCTCGGAGGTCATCCGGGGCACAGCGAATGTTATTTCGGCGATGATATATGGTGGTCGCACGGCGGCAGGCTTTACGGAGAGAGCCATAAGCGTTTCGGATTCCTGCACAAGATTATGACGGAATGCGGGAACCTGCACACGGTAGGCTACCTGACATCCGAAAATGATGACGGGAGCATAAAGCTGAGATATTTCGGCGAGCACAGGCCGTCGTTTATAACAATGAAGCTCGGTGATGAACGTTTCCGTATCGAAGTGATAGATACATGGAATATGACTGTCGAGGACAGAGGCGTCTTCAGCGGGAACGTAAAGATAGACATGCCGCAGCGATGCTATATGGCTGTAAGAATGACAAAGGAGTAAGAGCGTGGATATTATTATATATAAGACACTTGAACAAGGCAAAGTGTTGAAAAATATTTAGATGTGCAGTATGATTAAAAAAGGACCGCCGCTTGATATGACGATCCTTTATGTACATTTTAAAAGCGCAGCTCTGCCGAAGCGGCGAGCGGCTCGGGCGTGTCGAACGAGTTCCATATGAACGCCTTTATGCTGCCTATAGCTGAATCCTGCGGCGGTATATAGAAGCCTATCGAAAATTCCGAATCCGCGGCAAGGTTGCATCTCACATAGTCAAGACTCAGAAGCTTCCCGGTTGTGTCATAAACAGCTACGAACATCTGATCACGGGCGTCCCGCTCTTTAATCTCCTTTAAGGTCATATCCACAATGAATCCCGTGTCCATCGGCGGTTCTGTAAGTATTTCGCCGGTGTCATTCGTGACAGCGAGCGCTTCTATGGAATAGGGATATTCCGAAACAGCATTATTTATCGTATATGTATACACCGCTTCCGGAGTAATGTATTCCGTATCTTCTGCAAGGGCATCTATCCATGCTTTTACCCGTAATTCCGTATCCTCTGTAACAGTGATCGTTACCGTTGATTCATAGGAATAAATATAATCGCCGCCGTTTATCGAATATGCAATGTGACCCTGCTCCGGTGAGGATATGACGACTTCAGTCCCATAAGCGACCACGCTGCCCGCGGGGCTGACAGCGGGAGCTTGTACCGTTATAGTCTGTCCGGATGGAGGCGACGGCATCGGTGTGACTGTTATCGTGACAGGCTTGCTTGTATATGTAATGCTCGTGCCAAAATCGTCATTTACCGTTTTTGACAAGGTCAGGCACGGCGCAGTGTTTGTTGAAGCAATACTGACAGAGCATGTAGAAAAGACCATACATACTATAATAAAAAAATTTAAGATTTTTTTCATGATGATCTCTCCCTATATCATAATGTATAAAGCATGGACCGTAGATATCGGTTCATACTTTATACATATATTATACACCATGCATTAACATGTTTCAATTGACAAATATGTGAGAAATTGGTGTGAAATTTGTATATTATGCTAGGGTGAAGGTATTGAGTAATGCGAATTGTTGCCGGGATATAAAAAACGGCAGAGCATTTGCTCTGCCGCCGTATGTAAAAATCATTATCAGAAATCAACTTCCGTGCCGTAATATGTGCATGTCAGAAGCTTTGCCATCTGCTCCGGTGTAATGCTTCTCGGATTTGAGCCGGTGCATGCGTCACCTACCGCGAGCTCTGCTATCGTGTCGAGCTTCTCCTTGAATTCGTCCTCGTTTACGCCGAACTCCTTAAGCGTCTTAGGAATATTCATATAGCGGTTGAACGACTCGATCTTTTCGATGAGTGCGTTTACCTGCGATTTCTCCGATGTTCCGCCTAAGCCTACTCTTCTTGCTATATCGGCATATCTTCTCATAGCCTCCGGCTCGTGAGAATTGTACTTTATAACATAGGGCAGGTATATAGCGTTTGCGCAGCCGTGCGGGATGTGTCCCGTTGAGAATGCGGCGCCCGTCTTATGAGCCATCGAGTGAACTATACCTAAGAGCGCGTTTGAGAATGCCTGTCCTGCAAGACACTGCGCATAGTGCATCTGCTCTCTTGCGTCCATATCCATGTCGTATGAAGCCGGGAGATAGTCAAATACCATCTCTATAGCCTTTATTGCGAGCGGATCTGTGAACGGGCTGTTGAGCGTTGAAACATATGCCTCGATCGCGTGTGTAAGAGCGTCCATGCCTGTATATGCTACCTGCTTAACGGGAAGCGTTGCAACAAGGGCGGGATCTACTATGGCGATATCCGGTGTGATCTCAAAATCCGCGAGCGGATATTTTATACCCTTTGCATAGTCGGTTATTACCGAGAATGCTGTGACCTCCGTTGCCGTTCCAGATGTTGACGGGATCGCGCAGAACTTAGCCTTTGTTCTGAGCTTGGGGAAGCTGAACGGTGTGCAGAGTGTCTCAAAAGTCGTTTCGGGATGCTCATAGAAAGCCCACATAGCCTTTGCCGCGTCTATCGGCGAGCCGCCGCCTATAGCAACGATCCAATCCGGCTGGAACTCTGTCATTGCCGCCGCGCCCTTCATTACTGTCTCGACCGATGGATCCGGCTCAACGCCTTCGAAGAGACGAACTTCCATACCGGCTTCCTTCAGATAGCTCTCAACTTTATCAAGAAATCCTCCGCGTCTCATAGAGCCGCCGCCGGTAACAACTATTGCCTTTTTACCTTCAAGAGTCTTGAGATTTTCAAGAGCATCTTTGCCGTAATACAAGTCTCTGGGTAAAGTAAATCTTGCCATTGTAAAAATCCTCCTTAAGAATCCACTGATTAGAGTGTTATTTTTTTAACACAACTATATTATATCACTTTTATTATAAAAAAGCAATAGGAGATTGAAGAAAATTTAACAAATAAGCAAAAAATATTCGATAAAATTTCATATACGTGCCGTTACTCGTAGATCAGTATTCTTTCGGTATCCGTGCACTTTCCCGTCTTTTCATCTATGGTGAAAATGCAGCCGCAGAACTGACCCTTTCCGTTTGCGATCTCGAATTTCTGAGGCATTCCCGTGAGGAAACGTTTTATTATGATATCCTTGTTCATACCCAGGATAGAATCCGCCGGACCTGTCATTCCGAGGTCGGTTATATACCCTGTCCCCCGTGGAAGGATCTTCGCATCGGAGGTCTGTATGTGTGTGTGCGTTCCGAATACCGCGCTTACCTTTCCGTCAAGAAAATATCCCATTGCCATCTTTTCTGATGTGACTTCCGCATGAAAATCCACAAGTATTATCGGTGTTATCTCAGCAAGCCGTTTTATCTCGCGCTCTGCCGCTTCGAAGGGAGAGTTGCAGGGTGACATATTTGTCTGACCTATGAGGTTTATGACCGCGACAACTGTTCCGGTTTCAGTTCTTATGATGGCGCTTCCGCTGCCCGGCACATTGCCGGGGAAGTTCAGAGGGCGTATAACGTTGCCTTCTTCCTTCATTAAGGATATTACATCCTTCGCGCCCCATGTGTGATTCCCAAGAGTGAAAAAGTCCACTCCTGCGTTGGTCATCTCGTCATAGCAGCGGCGGGTCATTCCCCTTCCGTGATTCGAGTTTTCTCCGTTGGCTATTACAAGATCTATGTTCATGCTGTATTTAAGATCATCGACATACTTAAATAGCATATCTCTGCCCGTTCGGCTCACTATATCGCCAATACATAGTATTTTCATTTTAGCTCCAATCTCCGTTAAGTGTATTTCTGCGCGGGATGATCCGGTTGCCGTTTGAAGTTTGCGCTGAATATAAAAAAAGGAGCTTGCCGGATGGGTAGAAGCAACGCTCATTACGTTTAACCGATGCACCTTTATCGTACAAAGGGAACGCTGGCGTCATCATTCGGCTTATGCCCCTTATTTCACTTGTTTCATGCGCGTAAATTGATCATTTAGCATAATCAACAGCGCGGGTCTCTCTTATAAGGCTTACCTTGATCTGCCCCGGATATTCCAATTCACTTTCAATTTTCTTGGCAATTTCCTTAGCTATGATGATCATACCATCATCATTTATTGCTTCGGGCTTGACCATTATTCTTATCTCGCGTCCGGCTTGTATTGCGAAAGACTTTTCGACACCGTCGAAACTGTTGGCTATTTCCTCGAGTTTCTGCAGACGTTTTATATATGTCTCAAGGTTTTCGCGTCTCGCTCCCGGCCTTGCGGCGGAAATAGCATCGGCCGCTTGGATCAGCGTTGCAACTATTGTCTGTGGTTCAACATCACCGTGATGAGCCATTATCGCATGAATGACATCCTTATTTTCACGGAATTTCTTTGCTATATCCGCCCCTATTGTAACGTGTGAACCTTCAACTTCATGATCGACAGCTTTGCCTATATCATGAAGCAGACCTGCTCTTTTTGCAAGATTTATATCACATCCGAGTTCGCCCGCCATAACTCCGGCAAGCTGTGCGACTTCGATCGAGTGATTTAGAACATTCTGACCGTAGCTTGTCCTGTATTTCAGCTTACCTAATAGCTTTATAAGTTCAGGATGCAGCCCGTGAACTCCGGTTGAGAATGCGGCGTTTTCGCCTTCCTGCTTGATTATAGCGTCAACTTCCTTACGCGATTTTTCAACCGTTTCCTCGATCCTTGCAGGATGGATGCGCCCGTCTACGATAAGTTTTTCAAGGGCGAGTTTTGCTACTTCTCGGCGTATAGGATCGAAACTCGAAACGATAACTGCCTCAGGGGTATCATCAATAATGAGATCGACTCCTGTTAGGGTCTCAAGTGTTCTTATATTTCGTCCTTCTCTTCCGATTATGCGTCCCTTCATTTCATCACTGGGAAGGTTTACGACAGAAACAGTAGTTTCGGCAACGTGGTCTGCGGCAACTTTCTGTATAGACAAAGCCACAATGTTCTTTGCTTTTTTCTCCGCGGTGTCCTTTGCCTCTTGCTCAATTTCTTTAACCATAACAGCAGCGTCATGTCTTGCGCTTACCTCGATTTCACGGACGAGGATCTCTTTAGCCTCTTCGCGTGTCATTCCCGATATGCGCTCAAGTTCTTCTGTCTGCTTTTGCTTAATTTCTGTTATTTCGTGTTCTTTCTTATCCAAAGACCTAAGTCTGCCGTTAAGCGACTGTTCCTTTCTTTCAAGGGATTCGGTCTTTTTATCCAAGGTCTCTTCCTTTTGATTGACGCGTCGTTCCTGACGTGAGATCTCGCTTCTGCGTTCTTTCAGTTCTTTTTCAAGTTCTTGACGCATCCTTTGGTTTTCTTCCTTGGCTTCAAGTAACGCTTCGCGCTTTTTTGAATCCGCTGCGCGTTCTGCCTCGGCAACGATAGATTTGGCCTTTTCTTCTGCCGAACCAAACTGTGCTTCAGCTATTTGTTTTCTGTGCTCTACTCCGGATGCAAACCCTTTTTTGTAGGCGGTGAATCCTCCGAGCACACCGGCTAAGGCGATGACCACCATAGCTATGCTTAAGATTACTACAGTTATTTTAAACACCCCCGTACAATGTGACTTAATTTTATATACCACACGCAAATAAGGAGGTGAGCCTATTATTACAATGGTTGCTGTATATCAAATATCTTTTATAATGATATGAGAAACTCATTAAAAGTATATTGCGGCGGAAAAACAATGTGCAGGTGTGATTCGTTTTTATCCGCCTATGTAAGCAACCGTCACGGAACACCTGTCAAATTTGTGTGCGGCTGCAATTACTGTAAAAATATACAGAAAACTTTTTAAAGAATATTAAGCACTTATATTTTATAATATTTTTATACGAATGTCAAGATTTTTATTAAAATTAACAGCAACTTAACGAAGATTTAAGGTAAAACGCTGAAAATTCAATAAAATTCGCATTTGCGCATGATGCTCAAAAGGAGGAAAAATTACAAATAATATCAAAAAAATCAAATAATAGACAAAAAAGCTGTGCTTATATAAAATTTACGTAAAATTTCGATGATTTGAACAAAAAAAAGAAATAATTTTATTGAAAATATGGTCTTTACTCACAAAGTAATTTGTGTTATAATTAACATAGAATGATCTTGATGTTACATTATGCCTATGCGTTAGTAACGGGTATGTTGTATAGCCTGTTTTTATGTCAGGTATGAACACAGGCGCAGGATTAATAGAGAGGTGAAGTTGATGGAAGACAGAAAAGAATTATTGGGAATCAGTGATTTCCAAACATATCTGTTCAATTCCGGTGATAATTTCAGATCGTATGAGCTGCTTGGCGTTCATCGTATCAGAAATGGTGAACAGGAAGGTTGGCGATTTGCCGTTTGGGCACCGAATGCGCAGGAGGTTAAAATCGCCTGTGATTCAAATGGGTGGACCGGTGACGGCAAGGAGTTGAGTTTGTACGGTAAGACCGGGATCTGGTATGGATTTTTTACTGATTTTAACAAAGGTGATCTGTACAAATACGCTATAACGGCACAGGACGGAACGGTCTATATGCGCTCCGATCCTTATGCGTTTCGATGTGAGCTGCGTCCGGGCACCGCATCGGAGATTTATGAAAGCTCAAAATTCCGTTGGGGAGATAAGAGCTGGCTTACGAAGCGGGCTAAAAAGGACAGTATCCATCAGCCGATGAATATTTACGAATGTCATGCCGGCTCATGGAGAGTACATGAGGATGGGAGCTTTTATGATTATGATGAGCTTGCGGACGAATTGATACCATACTTGAAAGAGATGGGTTATACGCATATTGAACTTATGCCGCTTACAGAGTATCCGTTTGATGGTTCTTGGGGATATCAGGTCACAGGGTATTTTGCCGCGACGTCGCGTTACGGCACACCGGAGCAATTAAAAAGTTTTGTGAATAAATGCCATAAAGCCGACATAGCTGTAATAATGGATTGGGTACCGGCGCATTTTCCGCGTGACGCGCACGGACTTAGACTTTTTGACGGCACTGCCTGCTATGAATATGCAGATTGGCGTGAAGGTGAGCATAAGGACTGGGGAACCATGGTGTTTGACTTTGCAAAGGGTGAAGTTATTTCTTTCTTGTCATCGTCTGCTCATTTTTGGGCTGAGGAATATCATATGGACGGGCTTAGGGTAGATGCAGTCTCATCTATGCTTTACCGTGATTATTCGAGGCGTGACGGTGAATGGGTGGCAAATAAATATGGCGGGAACGGAAATCTTGAAGCGGTGGATCTGCTGAGAAAGATAAATAAGATCATGGGTGTGGAATCGCCAGGATTTATAATGATAGCTGAGGAATCGACAGCATGGCCTCTCGTCACGGCTCCTCCGGAAAATGACGGACTTGGATTCAACTTCAAATGGAATATGGGATGGATGAACGACACTCTCAGGTATGTTTCTATGGATCCGTACTTTAGAAAGGATAATCATTCGTTGCTTACTTTCCTTATGATGTATGCTTATTCGGAGAATTTCATACTCCCTCTCTCTCATGATGAAGTAGTGCATGGGAAGAAATCTCTGATAGATAAAATGTACGGTACGTACGAAGAAAAGTTTGATTCGTATAAAACGTTTCTTACGTATTTTATGACAATGCCGGGCAAAAAATTAATGTTTATGGGAGGTGAAATAGGTCAATTCCTTGAATGGCGTTATGACGATCAGCTTGAGTGGAACATTCTCGATCTGGAGCCGCATAAAAAACTGCATGAGTATATAAAGACGCTCAATCATCTTTATATAGAAAACAAAGCCCTTTGGGAGCTTGAGCAGAGTTGGGACGGGTTCAGATGGATAAATGAAGCTGACAGTGAAAACTCTGTGGTTTCCTATATCAGAAGGGGTAAAAGACCGTCGGAGCTGCTCGTGATCGCCGCGAATTTTACGCCGTGCGATAGATTGGGCTATAAGCTCGGTGTTCCGTATGAGGGTGAGTATGAGGTTATACTACATTCGAATTCAACGGAATTCGGCGGAAACAGAAAAATAAAGAAGATGGTGTATCATACCCAGAAGCTGCAGTTCAGTGATATGGACTTTACACTTACTGTTCCTATCGATGGAAATTCAGCTATGATCTTAAAAAGAAAAATAACAAAGAAATAATAAATTGATTTAGGAGATGATTATATTATGGTATCAAAAAACTGTGTAGCTATGATACTGGCAGGAGGACAGGGCTCGAGACTTGGAGCGCTTACAAAGAATGTTGCTAAGCCGGCTGTTCCTTTCGGCGGAAAATACAGGATTATAGACTTCCCTCTTTCAAATTGTGTTCATTCGGGAATAGATACCGTTGGTGTTCTTACTCAGTACGAGCCTCTTGAGCTCAACACATATATAGGCAACGGAAATCCGTGGGATCTTGACCGTTCTCACGGCGGTGCGTATGTTCTCCCGCCGTATCAGAGCGGAGAATCGGGAGAATGGTATAAAGGCACCGCTAATGCGATATACCAAAATTTAGGATTTCTTGAAGGGTTCAATCCTAAAAATGTGTTGATCCTTTCGGGAGATCATATTTACAAAATGCATTATGGCGAGATGCTGAAAGCGCATGTTGAGTCGGGAGCCGCGGCCACTATAGCTGTAATGCCTGTTCCGTGGGAAGAGGCAAGCAGATTCGGAATAATGAATACTGATGATGTGGGTCAAATAGTTGAATTTGAGGAGAAGCCTGCTGAGCCTAAAAGCAACCTTGCTTCAATGGGAATATATATATTCAAATATGAAATTCTGAAAAAATATCTTACAGATGATGAGAGAGACACAAGTTCTTCGAATGATTTCGGTAAAAACATTATTCCGAAAATGCTCGCGGACGGAGAAAAGATGATGTCTTACAGATTTGAAGGGTATTGGAAAGATGTGGGCACTATTCAGTCGCTTTGGGAAGCGAATATGGATCTCATAGACGATCCGCCGAAGTTTGACTTGAACGACAGGAGCTGGGTCATCTATTCGAGAAATTATGCGCTTATGCCCCATTATATGGGCGAGAACGCCGAAATAACAAGATCGACGGTAACGGAAGGATGTTCTATTGACGGAAGAGTCGAGCATTCTGTGATATTCAGCGCGGTGACTGTCGGAAAAGGAGCAGTTGTGAGAGATTCGGTAGTAATGCCGGGCGCTGTTATAGGAGACGGAGCTGTTATCGAAAAATCAGTCATAGGTCCCGGAGCCGTTATAGGCGTAAATGCCAAAGTCGGAGTTAATCATGAATCAGAAGATAATCCGTATAAATCAAAGTATTGCACTCACGGAATAGTTCTTGTAGAGGGCGGAGCTGTTGTAGAAGACGGGGCTGATATACTAAAGGGATCAATGTACCAGGTATGATGGCGATCCCTCTCTGAATCTAGTTATTGAAAGGAATGAATTGAATTATGAGACATGATACAATGGGTATTATCCTTACAGGGGATGAAAAGATAGCACCGTTGACCGATATAAGAGCAAACAGCGCTTTGCCTATTGCGGGCAGATACAGGATCATAGATTTTGTGTTATCAAATATGGTGAATGCGGGAATAGTTAATGTAGGCGTTGCGACGGAGTCAAATTATTCATCGCTTATGGATCATATAAGATCAGGAAAGCCTTGGGATCTTGACAGAAAGAAGCAGGGACTTAACATACTTCCTCCCAATCTTGAGAAACAGCAGTTTGGTATTATAAAGGGAAATATAGATCTTCTTTCAGGAATAAGCGATTATATACATAGAAGTAATCAAACGTATGTAATATTATCTCTTGGAAATATGGTATACAATATGGATTTCAATGCTGCATTGGATGCTCATATAGAAAAACAGGCTGATATAACGGCAGTATATAAAAATTTAAAGGGTTATCCTGAAAGTGAGCTTACGCGTTTTACACTGCTTGAACTTGATGGGGAAAACAGAGTAAAAGATGTAGAAGTGCAGCCGTATTATCCGAAGACCACGAATGCCAGCATGGAAATATATATAATGGAAAAGGCTCTGCTTGAGAGTATAGTTGACGAGTGTTCCGCAAGGGGCGATGTTGATTTTGTAAAAGATGCTATAATAAAGAAAATGGGCGGAATGCGTATTTTTGGTTATGAGTTTGAAGGAAAATGCTATAAAATAGATTCCATGAAGTCATATTACAGAACAAGCATGGATTTCCTTAATGCTGATTACAGAAAAGAACTCTTTAATTCAGAGCGCCCGATATATACAAAAACGAAGGATCAAAGTCCGACAAAATACGGAGAAGAAGCGATATGCACAAACAGTTTTATATCAGATGGATGTGTTATTGAGGGAACGGTTATTAATTCGATCCTCTCCCGAGGTGTCAAGATAGCAAAGGGTGCAGTGGTTCAGAATTCGATCATAATGCAGGACAGCGTCATAGAAGAAGGCGTTGAACTCAATCATGTGGTATTTGACAAAGAAGTTTGCATAACAAGCGGAAGAAAATTGATCGGCCAGGAGAGCTATCCTCTTGCCATATCAAAAGGAACAAAGATCTGATTAATTGAACCGGATATGAACGGAGGCTTTAATGTCTCCGTTCATGTTGGTACAAAATATGATCGTTTTGTTATGTATTTTATATAATATTTTTTTTGAAGTATATGGCCAAATGGTCAAAACAACCTTTTTTTGAGATTGATTTG
The DNA here is from genome assembly GCA_904395315.1 of uncultured Clostridia bacterium. Taxonomy (GTDB): domain Bacteria; phylum Bacillota; class Clostridia; order UBA1381; family UBA1381; genus Ornithomonoglobus. The sequence continues at coordinate 7,882 of CAJFNT010000116.1, read as the reverse complement.
ACAAATGGCAGAAAACATAGTAAAATAAATTTGTAAGTATAACGGCAGGTTTTTCCGGGAAAGGAATTAAGAAGATGAATGTATTATTTGCAACATCAGAATGCGCGCCGTTTGTAAAAACGGGCGGATTGGGAGATGTAGCAGGCTCTCTGCCTCAGGCGCTCAGAGAAAAAAATGTGGATGCAAGGGTTGTGCTTCCTCTTTATAATTGTATACCGCAGCAGTATAAAGATCAGATGAGATACATTGACCATATATATATAGATATGGCATGGAGAAAGCAATATTGCGGTGTTTTTGAATTGGAGTACAATAACTGCATATATTATTTTATAGATAACAAATTTTATTTTAACGGAGATAAACCGTATGATTATATACACCTTGACTGTGAAAAATTCATATTTTTCTCAAAGGCTGTATTGTCTATCCTTCCGACGATAGGATTCAGACCGGATGTTATAAACTGCAATGACTGGCAGACCGGCCCTATACCTGTGTTTTTGGACACATTCCAGGATAACCCATTTTTCAGAGGTATAAAAACAGTTATAACTATCCATAATCTTAAATTTCAGGGGCGTTGGGATTTCAAGGGTATTAAGGATGCTATGGGCATATCGGATTACTATTTTACGCCAGATAAAATGGAGTATTACAAAGACGCTAATCTTCTAAAAGGCGGTATGGTATATGCGAATAAGATATCCACAGTATCAAATACTTATGCCGAGGAAATAACCACTCCTCAGTACGGCGAGGGTCTGGACTCGCTGCTGCGCGCAAGACGCGGAGATCTGGTCGGGATAGTAAACGGCATATCGTATGACGACTGGAATCCGTCCAAGGATGGGTATATAAGTAAAAAATACAGCGCAAGAACTATAAAGGCCGGAAAAGCGGCGAACAAAGCAGCTCTTCAGCGTGAAATGAGTTTGCCTGAGGATCCGGGGAAAATGCTTATCGGAATAGTTTCCCGTCTTACCGATCAAAAGGGATTTGATCTTATAGCTTATAAGCTCGAGGATCTTTGCAACGGAGGGGCTCAAATAGTTGTGCTCGGGACAGGTGAGGAACAGTACGAGAATCTGTTCAGACATTATTCATGGAAATATCCGGATAGGTTTGCGGCGCGCATAACATATTCGAATGAATTATCGCATAAGATATATGCGGGATGCGATGCATTTTTAATGCCATCGGCATTTGAGCCTTGCGGTCTGTCGCAGCTCATTTCGATGCATTATGGAACTGTGCCGATAGTAAGAGAAACCGGTGGACTTAAGGATACGGTCGTTCCGTATAATAAATATACTGGCGAAGGAACTGGATTTACATTTGCAAATTACAATGCGGATGATATGATCCAATGCGTATGGCGTTCTATGGATGTATATTATAATGATAAAGACGCATGGTATTCTATAGCGAAACAAGGTATGGAAGCTGATTATTCTTGGAGTGTATCGGCAGAAAAGTATATAGATATGTATTGTCAGCTTACCGGGCTTGAGAGACCCTCTGCCGGAAGTATAAAAAAAAACAGTAAACCAGAGTGGAGTTTAGATAATTTACCTGATTTTGCGGAGAGGATCAAGGGCGATTTTGCCAATTCGGAAAACACATTGGAGAAATTAGCGGCAGAACGCGGCGTGATAGAGGTCCCTAATCCGTTTGGAGCTGGTGAACCCGAGGCTGATCCGCGAGAAATCAAAAAGTCGGCAAAGAAGACAACATCTAAAACCGCGAAAAACACAAGAAGTACAAAAACTGCGAGAGCCAAGAAGACAACGTCAAAGTCGGCTAAGCCGAAGGCGAGCGTGGGGGATGCGGTTGAAAGATTAGAAAAAGCAGTTTCGGCTACGGCTAAAACAACAAAAAAGACTACACGGACAAAAAAGTCTTAAGGTCTTGAATATACACAAATCGGCTATGCCGATAAAAAAATCCGTGTCAACGGAAACTAAGGAGAGTATAAAGCATGGCAGTAAAAACAACCAAAAAGCTCACTCCTCAGCAGGAGGCGCTTAAAAGCGACATCATTGGAAAGGTAAACAGGCATTTCGGAAAGATCCTTGAAGAGGCTACTCCGCATATGATATATGCGGCATGTGCGCTTACAGTACGTGACAGGATCATGGAAAAATGGGCTGTTTCTCATCAGGAAGTAAAAAAGGAAGGTTCGAAAAAGCTGTATTATTTGTCTTTTGAATTCCTTATGGGAAGACTTCTTTGTACAAATATCCTGAATCTTATGCAGACTGAGGATTATAAGGCGGTACTTGAAGATCTTGGATATACATTGGAGCAAGTGGCAGAACTCGAAAATGATGCCGGACTCGGCAATGGAGGGCTTGGCCGTTTGGCAGCTTGTTTTATAGATTCACTTACGACATTGGATCTTCCGGCGTATGGCTGTACTTTGAGATATGAGTATGGCCTGTTCAGGCAGAAGATAGTTGACGGATATCAGACAGAGCTTCCTGATTCATGGCTTGAGTATGGAAACGCATGGGAGGTTGCTCGACCGGAGGAAGCTGTAAAGGTCACATTCGGAGGCGATGTTCATACATCGTGGGAAAACGGTGTTATGAAGATAAGTTACAGTAATGAACGTTCGGTTATGGCTATGCCTTATGATGTTCCGTTGTGCGGATATGATTCAAAAGTTGTAAATAAGCTCAGACTTTGGAGCGCTAAATCAGCTACTGATTTTGACATGCGCGCATTTAATCAGGGTGAATATGTAAGAGCGATGGAGGAAAAGGAACTTGCGGAAGTGATCTCGAAAGTTTTGTATCCTGAGGATAATCATACAGAGGGCAAGGAATTGAGACTGAAGCAGCAGTATTTTCTTGTTTCCGCAACGCTCCAATGGATCCTTAAAGAGTTTGAGATGCGAAACGGTGACGACTGGAGTTTGCTGCCTGAAAAGGTCGTTATACACATTAATGATACGCATCCCACAATGGCTATCCCTGAGTTGATGCGTCTTTTGATGGATGAAAAAGGTCTTGGGTGGGATGAATCATGGGATATAGTTACTCATGTATTTGCGTATACGAATCATACGGTAATGAGAGAGGCTCTTGAAAAGTGGCCTCAGGACATGTTCAGAAGAATACTTCCGAGACTGTATATGATCTTAGAGGAAATGAACAGGCGTTTGATGGAGAGACTTGAGGCGTTTTATCCTGGAGATGCTGCAAAGCACAGATATATGGCTATACTTGCAGATAATCAGGTATCAATGGCGAACACATGTCTTGCAAGCTGTTTTGCGGTAAACGGTGTATCAAAGCTGCATACTGAGATATTGAAAAATGATATATTCAAAGATTATTATCTTATGGATAAGGAAAGGTTCCATGCCATCACTAACGGTATAACGTTCAGAAGATGGATAGCGAACTGTAATCCTGAGCTTGCTAAGCTTATTGATGAAACAATAGGAAAAGGATGGCTCAAGGATGCTGAAAAGCTTTCGAAACTTGCTGATTATGCGGAGGATCCTGTGTTCCAGAAAAAGTTTGATGCTATCAAAAAGTCAAATAAGAAGATGGTAGCGGAATATATTCTTGAGCATAATGGAATAAAGGTTGATCCGGATTCTATTTTTGATATACAGTGCAAGAGACTTCATGAGTATAAACGTCAGATGATGAATGTGCTGCATATAATAGCCGAATATAACAGGATCCTTACAGACAAGGATTACGCAGAAAGCTATTATCCGAAAACATATATTTTCGGAGCGAAGGCAGCTCCCGGTTATAAGCGTGCAAAGCTTATAATCAAGCTTATAAACTCTGTAGGGGATATGATCAATAATGACGCTCGCATAAATGATAAAATAAAAGTAGTATTTGTTGAGAACTATGGAGTTTCCATTGCGGAGAAACTTGTTACGGCGGCCGATGTATCTGAGCAGATCTCAACTGCCGGCAAAGAAGCTTCAGGAACCGGAAATATGAAGTTTATGCTTAATGGCGCTGTCACAGTGGGTACGATGGACGGCGCAAATGTAGAGATGTATGAGCAGGTAGGCGATGATAATATATATATATTTGGATTGCGCTCTGATGAGGTTGCTGCAAGAGAACGTATACCGGGCGGAGATGAAGTCAAGAATATATATGCTACTAATTCATCGCTCAGACATGCGCTCGAACAGCTTATAGACGGAAGTATAGTTCCTGAAAATACAAATTTGTTTATGGATCTGTACAATACACTTTTGTTTGGAGATTATGGATATCCTGATACCTATATGGTATTGCGCGACTTTGAAGATTATATGAATATCCAGGAACGTATTTCAAAGGATTATCAGGATAGAGAGAAATGGATCGCAAAGCAGATAATGAATACTGCTATGTCAGGATATTTCTCGAGTGATAGAACGATCGAAGAATATAATGATAAGATCTGGCATTTAACGCCGATCAAATAAGTGCTTTGATCATTCATAGATCAGACAGAGATCAGAATTAAATCGGTAAAGCGGTGTTTCCCGCTTTACCGATCAATGATTTGAATAATCCCGGCTTGTGGTTGGGATTTTTTTTGAGCAGGAGTTTTCGATAAATAGGTTTTGGCGTTATGCGCCGCAGGGAAAGCAGCAAAGATAATGGATTTAAGGAGAAATTATGGAGATAGAACACAACTCTAGGCAGGAGTTTTTTCGCTCCCCATTCGGAGCAGTAACATGCGGCACGGAGGTGCGTTTAAGGATATCTGCTGATGGTGTTGGCATTCCACGCGCCGTTAAGTTGATATATAAAACTGACGGTGGAGAACTCACATATCAGGATATGCCTTATGTATTTTCTGTCATGAATAATTGTATATATGAAACTGCGCTCAGGGTGCCGGACATGGCAGGACTTGTATGGTACTATTTTGAGCTTGAGACTGATATAGGAGTGGTGTATTACGGGAATAATTCCGAAAATCTTGGAGGCAAAGGAGAAATGAGTTTTCAGCCGCCTTCGCATTCATTTCAGATAACAGTTTATGACGAGAAATATAAAACGCCGGATTGGTTTAAAGAAGCAATAGCATATCAGATTTTTCCGGATAGATTTTTTAACGGAAATGATGACGGTTCTTTTCTATATAAAAGTGATGATGTAATACCGAGGAAATGGGGCGAACAGCCGTATTATAAAGCTGAGCAGTTTGGTGGAGAATATACTTCCAATGATTTTTTTGGCGGCAATTTAAAGGGGATAATAAAAAAACTTCCGTATCTTGAAGAGCTCGGCATAACAGTTATATATTTAAATCCTATATTTAAATCTTATTCAAATCACAAATATAATACCGGTAATTATGAAGAGATAGACCCTATGTTCGGAGATGAGAAGACGTTTAAGGAGCTTTGTATAAAAGCAAAGGAGCGAGGTATAAGGATCATACTTGACGGAGTGTTTAATCACACAGGTTCCGACAGCAAATATTTTAATAAATACGGCAACTATGATAGTATAGGTGCATATCAGTCAAAAGATTCGCCGTATTACAGTTGGTATAATTTCGTGGATTATCCTGATGTGTATGAGTCGTGGTGGGGTATAGATACACTTCCTCAAATAGTTGAAACAAGTCCGGAGCTTAGAGAGTATCTTCTCTCAGGAAAGGACGCGATCATAAAAAAATGGTTAAAATGTGGTGCTTCCGGATGGAGGATTGATGTAGTAGATGAATTGCCGGATTTTTTTGTAAAAGAACTAAGAAGAAATGTCAAGGAGACTAAGGAGGATGCCGTTATTATAGGCGAGGTATGGGAAGACGCGTCAAACAAAATCGCATATGGCGAAAGACGGCAATATTTCTATGGCGAAGAACTTGATTCGGTAATGAATTATCCTCTTAGAAATGCATTGATAGATTTTGCGCTTTGCAGGATAGATGCATTTGAATTCAATAGGCGTGTTATGAGCCTGAAAGAAAATTATCCAAAGCCAGCGTTTTATTCACTATTGAATATGCTTTCATCGCATGATGTGGAGAGAATAGTGACTTTGATGGGAGGCGTTCCTACAAGGCATGAGGTGAATCGTGAAGAACAGGCTAAGTTCAGTTTGAACGGATATGCATTGAGTGTGGCAAGAAAGCGTGCTAAACAGCTTATTGGTATGATAATGACCATGCCGGGTGTGCCGTGCCTGTTTTACGGTGATGAACTTGGTGTCCAAGGTTATGGAGATCCATTTTGCAGAAGTACATTTCCGTGGGATTCTGTGGATGAAATTGACCCCGGAGCGGAAATGCGCGGTTGGGTAAAAAAACTTACGAAACTAAGAAAATCATCAAAAGCTTTGAGTATAGGTGAGTTTAATTATGTGTACAGAATAGGTTATACTTATGCATATGTTCGCGAATATGAAGATGAAAAGTATATTATACTCGTGAATTTTGACAGTACTTCGAAAGATATAAGACTTGATGCGGCGAGATATGGAGTGACAGGTCTTAAAGCGCTTCTTTCGACCGATTCGGCAAATTCAGAATATGAGTCATGTGATGGTGTATTCTTTATAAAGACCCCGCCGCAGTCGCTTGTAATATTTAAAGAAGCATAGCCAAAAATCAAACAAAAAAGTCTGTTTTTTGTATTGATATTTGACAGAGCTTGTTATATCATATAATAAAATAGGAAAGAGTGTAGGACAGTTTTATAAATTATTGCTGTTTAAAGGAGAGATTTTTATGAACAAGAAATTCGTTTCATTGTTTGCCGCGGCCGTATTGAGTATTCAGGCGGCAGTTGTGCCGATCATTGCAAATGCGGAGGCGAGTGTTACGTATATCACCGATTCTGATTTTACCGATTGTTCGGTAGGCGGAAACACAGGACAGGGGATATATGGTCTTAATATAATTCAGGATGGCTCACCATGGCTTACAAAAGGTTCGGCAAGCGAGCATTACGAGACGTATATGCACGATGATGAGCGTGATGTAAACTATTGCAATATGTATTCAAACAGTGATAAGTCCGGTACAGATGACGGAGCAGGATCAATGTATATGTATCAGAGAGATACTACAACAACTTTCTCTCAGACATATGGATACTGTCAGTTTGATGTAAGAATGAATTCGGGTAAATTTGCGCTTACTATAGGTTCATTCACAGACCCGACATCTTCAACAGATTATCTTGCAAATACGATCACGTTTGGTGACGGAGTTATAACAGCAACAGATGGATCCAGGACATCGCAGGTAGCATCTATTAATACAGGAGAATGGTATACTGTAAAAATAATGGTCAACAATGTTCTCCAGTCGGTTAGCATTTCTGTAACAGATATGGATGGAAAGGTTATAGGTACTCTTACAGATGCGGCATACCAGCAGTCTGATTGTGACAAGGTAAGGATCTGGTGTTTCGGATATATCCGCGGCAACACATATGATTATGATCTGACAAATGTCACGATACATAATTCAACAGATACAGAGAATCCATTCTCTATCTGATCAAAAGATCATAGTTAAATAGTAAACAACTGCCGGATGTATTTTCATATATCCGGCAGAATTTGATTTTAGAGGGACCAAAAGCAAAAAAATCCTCTGCATCCGCGCTTCTTTATATGCAATATATTGTATGGTGAAAAAAGTAAACACAATATATCATATATGTAAAAAAAAATTAAAATTTTCGCAGGATTTTAATAAACTTTTACTTGAATTTCGAGCCTATATAGTGTATAATTAAGATAACGGTGTAATTTTTATACCTTCGAAGACATGTAAAAAAACATATGAAGATGCGGAGGGAGAGAGAGACTTTATGCGTCAGAAAGAAGTTTTTTCACATGACCTTTGTGACAATGAGGCGAATGAAAGCTTTGAAAGACTTGTTTTG
>CAJFNT010000115.1 GCA_904395315.1 uncultured Clostridia bacterium | reverse complement strand
GATATGCGCCCTTAGCCAGCGGGCACATATTCTGTACTTCTGCTGAATACTTCATATTTATAATTCTCCTTTCACGCTGATGCAGACCTGTTTGTCTGCGTCCATGGGCGGTATCGGATGTGAGATACGATGCTTTGCTCTTGTCCGATCCGCCTATACTGTTATTATATCATATTTTTTTAGGTTCTTCAACATTTATTTGTGATTTTCTTGGCAATATATGAACAAATTTTTAGGGGATATTTCTTTCATTTCTAATAAAAAACTATAAAATGCCGTATTCGCACATAATGAAATGTAGCGCACAGATATGCGTGGGATAGTGAAAAATATGTAAATATATCGGATTTTTTTTAAATAATGCGCGATTCATAAAAATTTTGATTTACAAACAGACATATATGTGCTATAATACATAATATGAAAGTGGGCGCGGAGGTTCGCTTTGAGAATAGATAAGTTTAGTTTTTGATTAGGAAAGGTAAGGTAAGAATTATGAAAAATTTGATCGAGAAACTTGTAGGGGGCAAAGATCTGACTCATAACGAGGCAAAATATGCCATGAGACTGATGCTCACCGGAGCAGCCACAGACGCGCAGAAAGCGTCATATCTTACGGCGCTGCGTATGAAAGGCGAGACTGTGGATGAAATAATCGCTTCTTGTATGGCGATGAAAGAGACGGGAGCGTCGATATCGCCGGGCGGAGACTACATTGATTTTGTAGGCACCGGAGGAGACGGCACCAACAGTTTTAATATATCCACAACATCTATGTTCGTATGCGGCGCGGCGGGAGTCAAGCTTGCAAAGCACGGAAATCGTGCCGCGTCTTCCAAAAGCGGTTCGGCAGATCTGCTGGAAGCTTTGGGTATAAACATAATGCTGGAACCTAAGCAGGTACTCGAGTGTATAGATGATATAGGGATCGGCTTTATGAATGCTCAGAAATTTTACAGCGCGATGAAAAATGTCGCGTATGTCAGAAGAGAGCTTGGTATAAGGACGATTTTTAATATGTTGGGACCTCTTTCGAATCCGTCAAATGCAAAGCATCAGCTGATAGGTGTATTCAGCAATGACGCTGCCCGCATGTTTGCCCGTTCAATGCGCGCTATGGGCGCTACAAAGGCAATGGTGGTGTGCGGTTCGGACGGTATGGATGAGGTCACGGTTACCGGTCCCACGTTTGTAAATGAGATAAAAGACGGAGAGATAATAGAGTATGAGATCGATCCGCATGATTACGGGATCGAGTATGCCGAGGAAGAGTCTATAAAAGGCGGCACCGGAGAGGAGAACGCAAAGATCGCTTTGAGCATATTCAACGGAGAAAAAGGCCCCAGACGCGATATTGTTCTTTTAAACAGCGGATGCGGGATATATATAGGCGGCAAAGCGGATTCCATCGCAGAGGGAGTAAAGATAGCCGCGGAAATGATCGATTCGGGCAAAGCGCTTGAGATGGTCAATAAGATGATCGAAAGAACGAGGGCGTTCGCATGATACTTGATAAACTTATAGCTTCGACAAAAAAACGAGTTGCTGAGGCGAAAGAAAAAAAAAGCCCGGCGGAATTGATACGTGAGCTTGACAGAAAAGTGTTGGAGCCGCCGCGATTCAAGGATGCGCTTACCGGCTTTGACGGTGTGTCTGTCATTGCAGAGATCAAAAAAGCGTCTCCGTCAAAGGGATTGATAAGGCCTGATTTTGATCATATGAAGATCGCCGAAGAGTATTCGAATTGCGGTATACAGGCGATGTCGGTGCTTACTGAGCCTGAATATTTTAAAGGCGAATTGAGATTTGTTTCCGAAATAACAAAGAATATAGATATACCGGTTCTCAGGAAAGACTTTACGGTCGATGAATATATGATATACGAGGCAAAGCTTGCCGGAGCGGATGCGATACTGCTCATAATGGCGGCGCTCACTGATGACGAGTACCGTGGATTTTACAGGACGGCAAAAGAGCTTGGACTTGACGTGCTCACTGAGACGCACAATGAGACAGAGGTAAAGCGTGCGCTTGAATACGCTGAGATAATAGGTGTGAACAACAGGGATCTCAGCACATTCGAGGAGGATATACGCACCTGTGAAAGGGTCTTGCCGCTGATACCGGACGACAGGGTAAAGATCGCGGAATCTGCGGTAAGGACGCATGGAGACTATGAGTACCTGTCATCGCTTTCATATGACGCGGCGCTTATAGGAGAGGCTTTTATGCGCAGAGATGATCTCAGAGCGGCGGTAAACGAGCTGAGATACGGAGATAAGATAAGCTAAGAAAAGGAGTATTTATACATATGAACAGGATAGACGAGAGATTTGAGAGCTTGAAAAAAGAGGGCAGAAAGGCGCTTATAACTTTTCTTACGGTCGGTGATCCCGATCTTGAGGTGAGCGCGGAGGCTATAAAGACGATGGATGCCGAAGGCGTGGATCTTATAGAATTGGGAGTGCCGTTTTCCGATCCTGCCGCTGACGGCCCTACGATACAGGCAGCCGATGAAAGAGCCATTGCCGGAGGCACGGACATACACAGAGTTTTTGAGCTCGTTGGGCGCATACGCGGCGAGATCAAAGTGCCGATGGTGTTTTTGCTGTATTATAATGTCATGTTACAGTACGGACTTGAGGATTTCTTTAAAAAATGCGCCGAGACTGGAATTGACGGACTGATAATACCGGATCTGCCGTATGAGGAAAGTGATGAGATAGCGGAGTATGTGGATAAATATAATGTCTATCAGATATTTTTGGTTTCCCCCGCTTCGAAAGGCAGGATAGAGAAGATAGCTTCGCATGCCAAGGGATTTCTGTATTGCGTGTCTTCCATGGGAGTGACGGGAGAAAAGTCGGAATTTAAAACAAATTTCAAAAGATTTTTTGAAGAGATAAAGAAGTATTCTTCCGTTCCGGCGTGCATCGGATTCGGCATATCGAACGGAGAACAGGTTCGCGAGCTTTCCTCATATTGTGACGGAGCTATAGTGGGAAGCGCAGTGGTAAAAGCGATAGCCTCAGGAAATACCTCAGAGGAATGCATCTCAAATTTAAGAGCTAAACTTGCCGATCTCAGATCCGGCATAGAATGATATAGGTATATCCAGAACTCATATTCTGTGCATATATTACGTATAAATAATCCGGGAGATCTATAATCTCCCGGATTTTTTGAAAGATGCCAACTTTTCTGCGGGATCTGCGTATAACCATTTGAAGATATGTTTATGCGGATCTTACAACAGAGGAGTGGGATTAGACGGTTCTCGGATCGAGCGCTGTAAAGGAGTTTGTATTTATGAATGACACGATCATGGGACTTATAAATATGTACGGCTATTTTGGGATATTTTTTCTGATATTTATAGAGAATGTTTTTCCGCCTATCCCGTCGGAGGTGATTTTGCTCTTCGGAGGCTCGCTTGCGGTTGCCTTGGGATTAAGTGTGCCGGGAACAATAATCTCTGCCACGCTCGGCTCGCTGCTCGGCGCGCTTATGCTGTATTATATAGGTTATAGATTCAATGCCGAAAACCTCAAGAAGATATTTTCGGGTAAAATAGGGAAAGTGACAAGGATAAAACCCGAATATGTGGATATATCCGAAAAATGGTTTGTGAAGTATCAGAATAAAGCTGTGCTTTTATGCCGGTGCGTACCATTGGTGAGGAGTTTTATCTCTCTTCCGGCGGGATTTTCAAAGATGAAGATGCCGGTATTCATCATACTCACTGTTATAGGAAGTTCGGTGTGGAATACTGTTCTTGTTCTTGTTGGAGTGGCGCTCGGTGAAACGTGGTCAAAGGCGCTTCCTTATTTTGAAAGCTATTCGCATATAGCATTGGCTGTTCTTGCGGCGGCAGCCGCGTTGTTCGTGGTATATCATCTCATACGTAAAAAAAGAAAAAATAAAAAAGATGTTTAAGGATAAAACAGAAACGGAGGGGTCATTCCCTTGAATGAAAAAGCGGTGCTCAGGCGATGCCGAAACGGCGATGAAGACGCGTTCAATGAGCTGATAAGATATTATTATCCCTATGTTTCAAATTATATTAAAAAGCTTACTCATGACGAATATCTCTGTGAAGATCTTGTACAGGAAACTTTTTTTAAGATGATACGCGGATTTGACAAATACGATACAGCGCGCGGAGCGAGTTTTGGTACATATATTATTTCAATAGCCAAAAACACGTATATTGATCACCTGCGTAAGGAACGCGGAGGCTGTGTTCCTATATACGATACTGATGTGACGGCTGAAGGCATTGAGGATGAGGTGCTTACGAGGCTGGAATATGAAGATGTGATAAAGAAGATGGAGGAGCTCCCGGAAGCGCAGAGAGAGGTTTTGAGGTTAAAATATATAGACAGTCTTACGCTCAGAGAAATTGAGGAGATCACAGGGATAGAACAAAAGACTATAAAGAGCAGACTGCATGAGGGCAGGAAACGGCTCAGAAAACTTATGGGAAAGGGGCGGAACAAATGAATAAGGCTGATCTTTTGATAGAAGATCTCAGGCCGGAGATAAAGAGAACGTGTTCGGGAATAAAGAACAGAAAACGCGAAAAGGCGGCTGCGAGGATATTTGCAGTGCTTGCCGCCGTTTTTTTGATCTTACCGGCTTTGTTGATATACTTGGGGGTGGCTGTTGCTGTGATAGCCATGCCGCTGGTATTGGCGGCGGCAGCGTTCCTTGTCTTGTCGCCGGTGCTTTTTAACGGGAGGGCTTCATAAATGACTGAGTTCATCATGAAACTTGATTTTAGACGCGTATTTATAGAGTATATTGTATTGGCGATCACTGCGCTGGCTATATTCGGCGGAGCCGCAGCGTGTTTGAATCGAGATAAGATAGTGTTTGCGCTGGAGTACATATCCGCTGGAGTAAAACTTAATATGGGAGCAAGCGCTGCCGAGGAAGTGGACGAAATGGCTAATATATCATTTGAGACCGATGATGTGTCAGAGATAGTGATAGTAGATGATTCAAACAAAGTTTTGTTTTCGACAAAGGACAATATAGCCGTAAAAGGCGGTATGTTTATTTTAAATGAAACAGAAGGCAAAGATGGTTTCCTTGAAAACAGCGATATGCCTAATGCTGTATATAAGGCAGTGGACAAGTCGGATTTTATACTTTCGTCTTTGCTTCCGATCGATCTTACAGATATATCTGAAAATTACAGAGATGAATTTTTTTACGAGCCGGATTTTCTTGACAAGGAGCTTTATCTTATAAGCTATATGGGAAACGGCGAGGGAAACAGTAAGATATATATAATAAACACTGCGGCCAAAATAAGCGAGGGCGCAAGTTCTGTAAAAATCGCGGCTGCAGCAGCTGTATTTGTGTTTATGATATATTGGCTCATTACGGCTCTTTGGGTGTATCAAAACGCGGCGAAGTCGAGACTTTCAGCTCCTCTTTGGGGAATAGCCGTGCTTTTTACAAATGTTATAGGCGTTATCGTTTACGCGCTTTACAAGCGTTCAAACTGTGTGTGTCCGTATTGCGGGGCGGTGCAGGATAAAGGGGGCGTATTCTGTGTTGCCTGCGGAGAAAAATTGCAGACGACATGTGAAAACTGCGGTAAAGCCGTTGGAAAAAGCGATTTGTTCTGCCGCAGCTGCGGGAGCAGAATAGAGAGCAAAGATCGATAAAACGGCGTAAGCCGTTTTTTCTGCGCCGCGGCAGAATAAATCGCTTATTCGTGCCTGACCTCGCCGAGATCGTGACTGCAATGCGGACATCTGTTCATAAACCATATCCTTGGACCGTAGCGTTTGCCACAGTGGGGGCACGACCATCTTCCCGAGATAAGTGACGCGATGAAGATCGCGATAAGTATGCCTACACCCATATATACTGCCGATGTACAGCCGGTTGCCATGCCGATTACTATTATTAGCGCGCATATTACTGCCATTATTCTGCATAAAATAATGACAGATCGGAAATTGGCTGTATATGATACCGCAGTGCAAAATGCGAGAAAGAGCAGGCAAATAAGAACAATAAAAAGATAATTTGTTGTCATTATACACCTCCGTTTATTTTTTTGACGTTCCAAGATGAATTGTATATCTATATCTTACATTGGTTAAGTAAAGTTTACTACCATGCAATTGTAAATTAAATTTAAATTTTTCCCTTGAATGCAAGAAGTATAGTATGCCTTAAACGAATAGTATAGAAAAATAATAAAATTGTGACATAAAATAAAAAATGTCTTTACTCAGCGTAAAAAAAATGATAAAATTATATAGCAGAAAATGCAACAGGAAGATAATAAACAGGAGGATTTGATCATATGGAAATGGGTAATATACTTAACGTAAAGAACGGCAGATTATATATAAACGGTTCAGAATTCAAGCTGTATTCGGGGGCTGTTCATTATTTTAGGATCCATCCGTCGCAGTGGCGCGACAGACTCACAAAATTGAAGGAGTGCGGTCTTAACACTGTAGAAACATACATAGCATGGAATGTGCAGGAACCGGAGCTGGGAAATTTCTGCTTTGACGGTATGGCGGATTTTGAACGCTTCATAAGTATAGCGGAGGATCTGGAGCTGTATGTTATAGTTCGTCCCGGACCGTTTATATGCGCGGAGTGGGAGATGGGCGGTCTGCCCTCATGGCTGCTGAATATTGAGGGTATCGAGCTTAGACATTATAACGAACCGTTCCTGAAATGTGTAAGGAAGTATTTTGAAATGGTTTTTGAAAAGATAAGACCTCATCTTTATGCAAATGGCGGTGGCGTGATAGCGCTGCAGATCGAAAATGAATTTGGCGGGCTCGGTCAGCCGGATGAAGAGTATCTTAAATGGATAAAGCGCACGTATGAAGAGCTCGGAGGAGACGCGCTGTATTTCACCTCGGACGGAACATGGAGCACATGCCTTGAGGATGGCAGCCTGGATGATATACTTATGACTGCGAACTTCGGATCTCGCACAGAGCAGGCATTTGACAGACTTGAATCGCTGCGTCCGGGTGAGCCTAAGATCTGTATGGAATTTTGGAACGGATGGTTTGATCAATGGAGAACGGAGCACCATACCCGTGAAGCGAGGTCGGTGATAGACGAGCTAAAGACAATCTTGAAGCTGGACGGTAATTTCAATATGTATATGTTCAGCGGCGGTACCAACTTTGGATTTATGAACGGTTCAAATTGTAATCCTGATTTTGAACCATGCATAACGAGCTATGATTACGGCGCGCCCGTAGCGGAGGACGGAAGTCTGACAGAGCAGTACAGGCTGTTGAAAAAATTGCTTACAGGCAGTGATGAGATCAAGGATGATCACAAAAGCGCGGCATACGGCGCTGTTTCAGAGTTTTCGGTGTACGGGCTATTTGATAATGCCGAGAGGCTGGGTGCGGTACATAAAAATAGCAAGGTCAGATGTATGGAGGAACTTGGCCAGAGGTTTGGTTATATACTGTATGAGGCTGATGTTACGGGGATGAGCGGTGTGATCGATATAGGCGAGCCGCGTGACCGCGTGATGTTCTATGCTGATGATGTGTTCATAGGCGAGTATGAGCGCGGGATCGAATATGGATTTGTAGAGATAAGCGGAGCAAAAAGGCTTAAGATATTTATCGAAAACATGGGCAGGGTAAATTACGGTCCTCGCCTGTATGATAAAAAGGGGCTTTTGCAGAATGTTCGAATAGGCGAAGATGAGGTGAAAGTATACGATATCACAAATTTTCCGATGGAGAAGCTTGACACGGAATGCATCGGATGTTCGTATGCCCAGCCGGCGCTTTACAAGGCGGAATTCGAGGTCGGTAAGACCGAGGATACATATCTTTTGCCGTCCGGATTTACAAAAGGGGTTGCGTTTGTAAATGGGTTCAACCTGGGGAGATACTGGAACAAAGGACCGCAGCAGACTTTATATGTCCCGGCCGGAGTGCTGCGCCCTGGGGAAAATGAGCTCATAGTATTTGATCTCTATCCATCCAAGGCTCCGAAAGCGGAGTTTATAGACAGGCATATACTTGATGAACTCAAGTAGATCATATATCGCATATATACTGACATAATGTTGCCGGAGCGATAATTAAAAGATCGTTCCGGTGTTTTTTTGCTCAATACAGGGGGACTTTAATTTTTCGGATATCTCCTGCATATATGACTCCGGGTCATTTGTGCTGATCACAGCGTATGGAAAATCATTGTATTCCGGGCTTATATGCGTTTTCCCTGATTGGAGATCATAAATTAAAAAATTCAGTTATCTTGTTTTCATACATTTCACGATTCATGTAGTACGATTCGGTATGTGCGGCACCTTCTATTATTAGTATATCTTTTTTAGAAGCGCAGTTATTGTATAGTTCATAACACATTTCTACAGGAATAAAACTGTCTGCCGAACCATGGATGAACAGTATAGGCACGGTTGATTTTTTGACTTCATCGGCTGCGTTGCATTCACTGAAAGAATATCCGGCCGTAAATCGGCAGAATATATCCGCTGTGGATATTATGGGAGCCGGCGGAACATGGTAATCGTATCTCAGAATATCCTGAAATATTTTTTCGGGTGAAGTGAAAGCGCAATCTGAGATGATTCCTTTTACACAGTTAGGAAGTTCCTGACCGCTCATCATGCAAACAGTCGCGCCTCCCATTGATACTCCGTATAAATAAATTTCGAGTCTGTTTTCTTTGTCCTCTGCATCATACATATTTTGTATAAATTCTATCCATTTCAGCCCGTCATATCTGTCAAGACACCCGAAGCCTATGTAGTCTCCCTCACTTTCCCCATGTGCGCGGGCATCTGGCATGAGCACATCAAAGCCTTTATTCAAAAAGTACATGGAGCCGGCGCTCGAGTTGCTTCCGCCCTTCCCGGTATAGCCGTGGAAGCAGATTGCAATACGTTTTATACTGTCATCTGTATTTGGAAAAGGACTTTTAAAATATTGAGCGTAAAGACTGAGCCCGTCGCATGATTCTATTTGATATTCATTTGATTTTGTTTCATTAAGGAGAGTTTCAAGTTCATTTCGAGTATTGCTGTAGACATTCCAGTTTACTCCGGTAAAGTTCTGTGCGCGTCCGGCGGATGCATGTTCGCGGACAACCGTTGTGTTAAATAGATATAGTGATGCAGTGATATCTGCGGCTAAGAGAATAAACATTATTGAGACTATAACAATAAATACTCTCTTCATTATATGTTTGTCTTTGATCTTTGTCATAAAAGTATCATCTCCTGTACCGGTATTATTTGAAGAGTGCTTTCTATTTTATTATACGAAACAGATATGTATTAGTTGGGAGTTTTATAATAAGTAAAATTGGATCCGCTACAGTATATGATAATTTTAATTATGTGTTTATAAATAAAAATGGCTGTCGAATTGTATATAATGTCAATGGATTTTGGATCTGGATAGTAGTATAATATATAGAAATCAACATTAAGAGATTATTATTGTATATTTTTGTTTCTGGGGAGGAGTTGGCTTTTTATGAGACGGATTTTTATGTACGTCAAGCCCATGCTGTGGAGGATAGCCGGCGGGCTCACAGTTAAAACTGTAGGCACAGTTATGGATCTTTTCATACCTTGGATCTTGGCATATATGATAGATAATGTTGTGCCGCAGCGCAGTATAAAATTGATCGTCTTTTGGGGATTTATAATGGTTATCTGCTCTGTATGTGCCTTGCTGGGGAATGTTATAGCAAACAGGATGGCATCGTCTACGGCGAGGGATATAACTCTTGAGATACGTCACGATCTGTTTTCGAAGATAACACATCTCTCATGCAGGCAGACAGACGAATTCACGCTTCCGTCTCTCATTTCGCGTCTTTCTACCGACACATATAATACGCATCAGATGCTCGGTATGGTACAGCGTCTCGGAGTGCGGGCGCCTATATTGCTTTTTGGCGGGATCATAGTTACAATGACGCTTGAGCCGGTCTTGACTCTTGTCATGCTTGCTTCCATACCTCCCCTTGCTGCAATAGTTTGGCTTGTTGCGAAAAAAGGTGTAAAGCTGTATTCTGAGCTGCAGAAGCGTATCGACAGAATGGTTAGGACCGTCAGAGAGGACGCAGCTGGGATTAGAGTTATCAAGGCGCTTTCAAAAACTGAATATGAGAAAAAAAGATTTGATATGGTCAACAGAGGCGCGGCGGATGCGGAAAACCGCGCCAAAAGCAATATGGCTCTATCAAGCCCGGCAATGAATCTTTTTCTTAATTTGGGGCTTACGGCTGTTATCGTCGTAGGCGCTTTCAGAGTGAACGCAGGTGTGAGCCAGACGGGTAAGATAATCGCGTTCATGACATATTTCACGATAATTTTAAACGCGCTGCTTTCGATAAACAGGATATTTACTGTAATGTCGCAGGGAATGGCATCTGCTGAAAGGATAAGCAGTGTGCTGGATTCTCCGGGGGAATGCGATATACTGCCGCCGGATCATGAAGATACCGGATATTTTATATCATTTGAGAATGTTTCTTTTTCTTACAGCGGAGGGGCGCGGCAGCTGAAGGATATAAGCTTTGGCTTGAAAAAAGGACAGACGCTTGGTATCATAGGCCCTACCGGGTGCGGAAAGACTACTTTGATACAGCTGCTTTTAAGGTTTTATGATGCTGACAGCGGAAAGATAAGGATAGACGGTGACGATATCCGTTCGATACCTCTCGATAAACTGCGAGGAAGGTTTGGAATAGCATTCCAGAATGACTTCATTATGGCTGACTCTGTGCGTGAAAACATTGTTTTCGGAAGAGACATAGATGAGCGCGGTGTACGCGAAGGCCTTGCCGGGGCTCAGGCGAGTGAGTTTGTGGACAGGCTTGACGGGGGTATCGAGCATAAGCTTACCGCGCGAGGTACTAATGTCAGCGGCGGTCAGCGGCAGAGGATACTTATATCCCGCGCGCTTGCTTCATCACCCGAGATACTTATTCTTGACGATTCCTCAAGCGCGCTCGACTATAAGACTGACGCGCGTTTGAGAAATGCTGTAAGGGAGAACTACTCGGGGACAACAACTGTCATTGCCGCTCAGAGAGTCAGTTCGATACGCCATGCGGATGTTATCATTGTGATGGACAATGGCTCGGCTGTCGGCATAGGTACGCATGAGGAATTGATGGAGACGTGTGACGAATACAGGCAGATAGCTGAATCGCAGATGGGCGATGCTGCAGTGAATGGTGGTGACCTTGAATGAAAAAGAAAGTCAACAGGAAATACATAATCGCGCGGTTATGGAAATATATATGCCGCTATAAAGGCTTGGCGGCGGCAGCCGTATTCCTTACGATAACAAGTAATGTGCTTGCATTGATCGGTCCCGCCCTTTCGGGAGAGGCTGTAAATGCTGTAGAACCCGGACAGGGCGCTGTGGATTTTCATAAGGTGTTCTTTTATTGCGCGGTCATGGCTGTTATATATGCGCTTTCCGCAATACTCTCGTACATACTTTCGAGAGTTATGATACGGCTCAGCAGAAATATTGTTCTGCGTATGAGAAAGGATGTATTCGATAAGCAGATGGATCTGCCTGTCGGATATTTTGACTCGCATCACACCGGTGATATCATAAGCCGTATCTCATATGATATAGACACGGTAAACGCGTCACTGTCAAATGATCTTCTTCAGATATGTACAAGTGTGATAACTGTTGTGGGATCATTTATAGGGATGCTGCTCGTTTCGCCGCGGCTTCTGGCCGTATTTGCTATAACAATACCGGTCACGATAGTGTTTACGAAACTCAGGACTGCGAAAGTCCGTCCGCTTTTCAGACTGCGGTCAAGAAAGCTTGGAGAACTAAACGGATTTTCAGAGGAAATGGTATCAGGTCTCAAGACTATAAAAGCGTATCGCCGTGAACAGGCTATGATAGAGCGTTATGACGCTGTTAATGAGGACGCGGCGAACGCCTATTATAATGCCGATTATTACGGCAGTACAGTAGGTCCTTCTGTAAATTTCATAAACAATCTTTCTTTGGTGCTTGTCAGTGCGGGAGGCGCGGTGCTGTATCTGATGTCGATGCTCACGCTTGGTGACGTATCTTCTTTTGTTCTGTATTCACGGAAGTTTTCAGGGCCTATAAACGAGGCTGCAAATATATTAAGCGAGCTGCAGTCGGCGTTTGCGGCGGCAGAGCGTGTGTTTGCATTGATAGATGAAGAGCCTGAGAAAGAGGACGCTCAGGATGCGGTCGAACTGAAAAACGTAAAAGGCAGCGTAAAATTTGACCATGTAAGATTCGGATACGGCGAGCGCGAGATAATACATGATCTTAGTTTTTCTGTAAAGCCGGGTTCGACAGTAGCGATCGCGGGCCCTACAGGAGCGGGGAAGACGACGATAATAAATCTTTTGATGAGATTTTACGATATACAAGGAGGCAATATTTATATAGACGGCAAGGAGATCAGGAATATAACTCGAAGCAGTCTGCGCCGCGCGTTTACTATGGTATTGCAGGATACATGGCTGTTTGGCGGAACAATAGAGGAAAATATCGCTTACGGAAGCGAGTGGGCAAAGAGAGAGGATGTTATAAAAGCCGCTAAGGACGCGCACATACATGATTATATAATGTCTTTACCGGATGGATACGATACGGTTTTGAGTGATGACGGTGTCAATGTTTCAAAAGGGCAGAAACAGCTTTTGACGATAGCCAGAGCCATGCTTTTGAACGCGCCTATGGTGATCCTCGATGAGGCGACATCAAATGTTGATACCCGTACCGAGCTTTTGATACAGGAGGCCATGAACAGGCTGACCGAGAACAGAACAAGCTTTATAATAGCACACAGGCTTTCAACGATACAAAATGCAGATATGATACTTGTGATAAGCGGCGGAGATATAGCCGAATGTGGAACACATGATGAATTGCTTGCAAAAGGCGGTGTATATAGTGAAATGTACAGATCGCAGTTTATGTGAGAATAGAAAGATGAATTGGCTTGAATTGGCAAGATCAAGAGAAAAAGATTTGTACGCCGCGGTGCTGGAGACAGTTGAACGCGCTATGGATGACCGTTCCGGCAGGGAGAACAAGTGTTATGGAGTACAGCTTTTTTCTGATGGCAGGATATCTGTAGCTGAATATATGGATCTTGGTTTCCCGTGTTCTGTGTGTGATGGGATAAATGTATATAGTGTGAGATGCGTGTTTGCTGAAGATGTTGTCGAGGACAGCGGAAATGGAAACGAGTCTGCGGAGCGGCTGGCCGCCGAGATTCCGTTTGAATCAAAAGCGGTAATGAGGGTCTTGAAAGAGGAGACCGGTGAAGAGATGAAGATGTATAAAAACAGATTTTTCGAAGTGTTTTCTCAAATGTTTCATGATGAGTATGATGAATACAGAAAAAAGGAATTGAAGCGCGCCGCGGAAGCGTTTATTGAGAGAAATTCAGTAATGAAGCAGGTGTTTTGCAGCGCTGAGGCAGCAGACAGAGAAAAAGCAAATTAAATTCATTGACAAAGTACTGTTTTAATTGTATAATTAAAATATAAGTTGGTTTCAGACGATCATACATTATGTTTGGATCTGTCTGTAAGTTGATTTCGAAAGGAGATCTTATAAAACGACGGAAGGACATCGAGCCTTCACAGAAAAAGAACGGAGAGTGGATATGTATGCGTGGAATTGAAACACCGATCACAAAACTTAGAAGACAAGTATTTACCGAGGTGGCAAAGGTCGCATTTGATTCTAAAAATATCAATGACGATATTGAGGCTATACCATATAAGATAACACCCGGAGATGTTCCTCTTTACAGAGAGAGCATATACAGAGAAAGGGCGATAGCCGCAGAGAGAGTTCGTCTGGCAATGGGGCTCTCACTTAGGCCGGAAAACAGACCTGTCCATGTAACGAGTGGCTTGAGCGAGAGCAATATCTCGGATAAGTATTATGAGCCGCCGCTTATGCAGGTCATACCATCGGCATGTGATATGTGCGAGCACAATGTCTATGAGGTATCGAATCAGTGCCGCGGATGTGTGGCGCATCCATGTATGGAGGTGTGTCCAAAGGGCGCGATCTCGATGGTGAACGGGCGCTCGTTCATTGATAAGGAGAAGTGTATCAAGTGTGGAAAATGCAAGGCCATCTGCCCGTATGACGCTATTGCGAAGAAGGTGCGTCCGTGCGCATCGGCGTGCGGTGTGAACGCCATTGAGAGTGACGAGCAGGGCAGAGCGAGGATAAATGAGGAAAAATGCGTGTCCTGCGGTCAGTGCATGGTAAGCTGTCCGTTCGGAGCTATCGCTGATAAATCCCAGTTTTTCCAGCTTATACGCGCAATAAAAAAGGGTGATAAGGTCGTTGCGGCGGTCGCTCCGGCTGTCGTTGGTCAGTTCGGCAAGGATGTAACTCTGTGGAAGATAAAGGCGGCGCTTAAGGATCTGGGATTCAGCGATGTTCATGAGGTCGCGCTCGGCGCTGATATAGGAGCGATAACTGAGGCTCATCATTATGTGGATAAGGTAAAATCGGGAGAGCTGCCGTTTTTGCTCACCTCATGCTGTCCGTCGTGGTCTGTTCTTGCAAAACGTGTGCTAAGCGAAGAGCTTGCCGAGACGGTTTCCAATTCGCTCACACCTATGGTCGCTACCGCAAGAAGCATAAAGCAGAAAGATCCTGAGGCAAGAGTGGTATTCATAGGACCGTGCGCGTCAAAGAAGCTTGAGGCGTCTCGCCGCAGTGTAAGAAGTGATGTTGATTTTGTAATAACATTTGAAGAACTTGCCGCTATGTTTGAGGCAAAAGGCATAGATCTCACACACTATGATAAGGAGGAGCCCGTTCATGACGCGACAGGAGCCGGCAGAGGCTATGCTGTTGCGACCGGTGTCGCTGCTGCGATAGAGAAGTGCATAAACGAGTATTATCCGGATGTGGATGTGTTTATCGAGCATGCGGAGGGACTTTCCGACTGTCAGAAGATGCTGATGCTCGCTAAGGCAGGCAAAAAGGACGGATGCCTTATTGAGGGAATGGCATGTCCGGGCGGCTGCGTGGCCGGCGCGGGAACTAATATCCCGATACCGCAGGCAACACAGGCGGTAAAGAAGTTTGTTCGCGATTCGACGGTAAAGGTGCCGCCGAAGGATCTCGAAAAGATCGACCTTCCGTAAACAAAAACAACAGCAGCTCTGTGCTGGCCCAAAAGGGACGGCGCAGAGTTTTTTTATACACAAAAATCAAGAAAACTTAAAGAAATTCTCTTGATTTTTTATTTATTTTAGCGTATAATATAAATATGAAAGGGGTTGTTTTATATGGCACATACGGTTAATGTTAATTTCAAACTTGATGCTGATGTAAAAAAAAGTATGGAACAGGCATGTTCAGACATGGGACTCTCCATGAGTGCTGCTTTTACTATATTTGCAAAGAAAGTAGGTAGAGAGAGAAGGATCCCGTTTGAGGTCTCTGCTGACCCGTTTTATTCTGAAAGCAATATGGCACATTTGCGGCGGGGTATTGCCGCGCTTAATGCGGGCGAGGGAACAGAGCATGAGCTTATAGAGGCCGATGATGAATAAGATATGGTTTGATGAGGCGTGGGAAGATTATTTGTATTGGCAGACACAGGACAAAAAAACGTTGAAACGCATAAATTCTCTGCTCAGGGATATTGAGCGAAATAATTTTAATGGTATCGGAAAACCCGAACCATTGAAAGGAGAGTTAAGCGGCTTCTGGAGTAGACGTATCGATGATACAAATAGGCTTGTTTATCGCATAAGTAAAGGAGTGCTTGAGATCCTGTCATGCAAAGGGCATTATGATGATTAGAGTGCAGATATAGATAGAGTAAATCCTGTACATTATTCACAAAATTGAAGCGTATAGTTATACAATTTGCCGAATCTGATTTTTGGTGTTGACTCTCCCGTAAGGGGATATGCTATACTGTAGTTGTTCCGGAACAGAAAGATACAGGAGGACAATTATATGCTTACAATAGGTCAGTTTTCAAAAATATGCATGGTCACGGTAAAAGCGCTGAGACATTATGATGCCGTGGGGCTGCTGCACCCGTGCCGGGTGAACGAGGACACAGGCTACAGATACTATTCCGAAGATCAGATCCCGGCGATGATTCTTATAAATAAGCTCAAGCGCTGCGGTTTTTCTCTGGCTGATATAAAGGATATAATGTCATCCGATAAGGACGTCCTTATTGCAAGACTAAAAAAACAGCGCGGTGTGATACTCGGTGAAATAGACAGCCGAATGGAGGCTGTAGCGGAGATCGATGAGTACATCGCGTCATTGGAAAGGACGGGAGACATTATGTCAAAGAATTATAAGATAGAGCTGACAAATACCGACAGCATCAAAGTGATAGCAAACAGGCAGAACATGGGCGTGGATGATTTCGGCAAGTATTATGGTATGCTGTATAAACGCTGCTGGGAGGAAAATATCGTGCTCAACGGTATATGCATGGCGATATACCATGATGCGGAATTCGATCCGGAAAACAGCGATATTGAACTTGCGCTCGGTGTTAAAGAGGGAGAAAAGTACGACAGGACGGTAGAAGGCGCTCTGTGCGCCGTTACGACGCATTACGGCAGTTATTCAAAGCTGCCGGAGGCATACGGCGCTGTGATGCAATGGGTAAGTGAAAACGGCTATAAGATAGCCGCAGCACCGTATGAGATATATGTCAAGACTCAGTTTGACAAGATACCGGTAGATGAGTGGGAGACAAGGATATTCTTCCCCGTAGCAAAATAATTAATTAATGACATAAACAGGCTGCCTCGGCAGCCTGTAATGTCAAAAAAGTCTCCACCATTTATATCCTATGTAGAAAAACACCTCTCTTGCGAGGAACGGTAGCTTGGTCTTTGCGCTTACGTACATCGTTGTGGGTGTGGGGGAACTGTATGCCGTGATCCCGGAATCACGGGCAAGCAGCATTGCGCGCCGCATGTGCAGCGGATCGCTTACTATTATTGTCGTATCGAATCTGTTTTCGTCCATTATGAGCTTTGAGTTTTCGAGATTTTCCTGCGTTATAGTTGAGGTATCCTCGGTCATTATATCGCTCTCCGGGATCCCCTGCGATACGGCGTACTGCTTTGCGATGTACGCATCCGAATGTGTGTTTCCTTCACCGGTGCCGCCTGTCATTATG
>CAJFNT010000114.1 GCA_904395315.1 uncultured Clostridia bacterium | reverse complement strand
CTCCTCAAACTGCTTTAAAGCGAGCGGAGAAACGGTAAAATCATATGACGCCCAGTCCGAGAATCTCTCTCTGCAGCGCTCGTTCGAACCCCAGATCCATACAAAGTTATAAAACATCGACGTAAAACGCACAACAGTAGTTGCCGGATGTGTCTCACACCAGTTCTTCATCCAATCCATCATGTACTGCTGAGTTTCGGGATATCTCGGATCGATCTGCATAAGATGCTCTTTATTCCAATTATTGGTAGTATGGTTGTACATTGATATTTCTTCCCAAATTCTGTACGCAAGAAAGTTTACCGTGTACTTATGCCATGGCGTAATATTATTCAACGTAACAACTCCATCGCTGTATTCCCAATCTGTAACTTCTTCATTAGAAGTTCTGTCAAACACCTGCCAATAAGCCTTAGATTCCTCAGAATCATTGATCTTAAACTGCTCATTGAAAAAATCCTTCATAAGCTCTATCTTGAGCGTGGTGTCCTCCGCAACGACCGGATCGGTCATGAGGAATGTCTGCTGCAGCTTATCAAGGTTCTGCTTTGCCCACTCGTTATGATCTCTTATTATACATATAGTAGAATAAATTCCATATCCAGCATTTATTATCTCCGGAGAGAGCTCTGTTCCGTCGCTGTCTCTTATAACATCAGCTCCCCACTTTTCTGCCATCTGCAATGTGAGTTCCTCATATCCGCTTTCACCCGGCAGAGTAAAACCACCTTTTGTCTTTCCCATTTTAATTTCCTCTCTTTTTTGATTATTTGCCGTATGTTGGCATTCCAAGCCCAGTATGAACACATTATCATATCGCAGGCATAATTATTCCTTTTTATATTTTAGCATAAAATTCAACGTATGTAAACAATAATAAAAAAATTTACGTTATTTTGAACAAAAAAACATTCAATTTAAATTAAGACATAAATATTGAGCAAATCATGTTTAAAAATGGACAAAAAGCGGTATATATAAAATAACGGGATTCTTTCCATGAATATCAACAGATAAAATAATGCTGAATGAGGTGAATGACAATGATCATAACGATTGCAAGATGTTACGGAAGCGGCGGAAAAGAAATAGGAAAACTGCTCGCCAAATCTCTTGGAATAAGCTATTACGGGCGCGAGATCCTTGAATCTGAAAGCGGCGACGATGGTGATATTTTATTCGGCTGTGATGAAAGCTTCCAGGGTTCGTCATTCAGCAAAGCGGACGAGCAGTTCAAAAAGCAGTCCGATGCCATAAGAAGAATAGCGGAAAGAGAATCATGCGTGATCGTCGGCAGATGTGCCGACTATGTACTGAAAGACCGGGAAGACACCGTAAAGATCTATCTCTATGCCCCACAGCGAGCATGTATGCGAAGAATAATACGGCTATATGAACTTAATCCCGATGATGCAAAAAGCCTTATACATTCCATGAATAAAACGCGTGGCGACTACTATCGCCACAACACAGGTCAAATATGGTCTGATCCGACACATTACGACCTCTGTATAAATACTGCGGAGCTTGAGCAGGAACAGTGCGTTGAACTGATAAAAAACTATCTGAAATTAAAATCACTTATATAAACTGACAGCCGGATCCGTTGGATCCGGCTGATGTTATTTTATCTCATTATTATATCCTCTCTTGCGGGACCGTTCGAAACTATCTTGATCGGTACTTCAAGCTCCTTCTCAATGAACTCAATGTAATTTCTGCAGTTCTCCGGAAGATCCTCGTACTTCTTTATCCCACGTATATCGGTCTTCCATCCTGGAAGGACCTTGTATACCGGCTTTGCCTTTTCAAGCTTTCCGGTGGTCGGGAAGTCTCTCGTTACCTCACCGTCGATATCGTAGCCTACGCACACTGGTATCTCATCAAGGTAGCCGAGCACATCAAGCACCGTAAACGCCGCTGCTGTTGTTCCCTGTACACGACATCCGTAACGCGAAGCTACGCAATCGAACCAGCCCATTCTTCTCGGTCTGCCGGTCGTTGCACCGTACTCGCCGCCGTCTCCGCCGCGGCGTCTGAGCTCATCCGCCTCGTCGCCGAATATCTCCGACACAAACGCACCAGCGCCCACTGCCGAGGAATATGCCTTTACAACTGTGATTATCTCCTTTATCTCATACGGCGGTACACCCGCGCCTACTG
>CAJFNT010000113.1 GCA_904395315.1 uncultured Clostridia bacterium | reverse complement strand
TCACACGTGATTCACGTATGAAGGAGAGAAAGAAGTACGGTCTCAAGGCTGCTCGTCGCGCACCGCAGTTCTCAAAGAGATAATCATCAAAAGAATACTTACAAACCGCATGGATCAAGTGTCTATGCGGTTTTTTCTTACCATATACTCATCATTCCGCAACATCAAAGAAGACCATAATTTATAATATCTGACTTTTTAACAACAATACCTGACTAATTACCATAGAAAAGATTGTTTATTTATTATATAATTTATTAATAAATATGTCATAAATATATCAATCGTTAACAAAGGAGGAATAGATTTGAAAAAGAAATTTATGAATTCAGTATTGGCAGTGGCCATACTTGCATCTTCGTTCATAGCAGTTCCAAATGTTACTGCGGAAGAAGCTATTCCTGCATTTCCCGGTGCAGAAGGCGGCGGAATGTATGCCACCGGCGGAAGAGGCGGCACAGTCGTTCATGTAACAAATCTTAACGATAGCGGGGAAGGATCTTTAAGAGATGCTGTTTCACACTCCAACAGGATCGTGGTCTTTGATGTGGGCGGGACAATAAATTTAAAATCCGATATTTCCTGCGCCGGAAACGTGACAATAGCCGGACAAACCGCGCCTGGAGGAAAGGGTATCACATTGCGCAGCGGTAAATTTGCTTTCGGAGGCGGAAATATTATCGCCAGATTCATATCATCGCGTCCCGGCGAAAAAGGCTCGGGTGATTATGACGCATGGGGAGGCAGAGAAGGATGCTCCAACACCATAATCGATCATTGCTCGATCGGTTGGGCAAATGATGAACAGTTCGGTTTATATTCGGATAATACCAACCAGACGGTACAGTACACCATAGTAGGTCCGTCAAACTGTGTGTCGTATCATTCAAAGGGCGCGCACGGTTTCGGCGTCATGTTCGGAAGCGGACAGAATTCGTGGCATCACAACCTGCTCTGTCATTCACTTTCCCGTAACTTCCGTGGAAAGGTAGGCGGAACGAATACGATGGATTTTGTAAATAATGTAATCTATGACTGGGGCTATCAGACCGCATACGGAACTATGGGGCATATAAACTACGTCGGCAACTATCTGAAGATGGGTCCCTCCACAAAGGGCGGACAGTATTTCCTCAATATGAACTCCGGTACAGGATATGACAAATTCAGATTTTACCTCACCGGCAACAAGATAATGAGACCGGACGGCACTCCGTGGTCGGAATCGCTCAACAGCAATAACTGGGACGGTGGTATAAATTACGGCTCTCACGGAGGAGAATCCGATTACAGAGTCGATACGTATTTTCCTTTGAGCGCGCCAAACGGCATGGATGTATCCGTTGCGCCCAATGCGCAGTCGGCTGATGATGCCTTCGAGACCGTTACATCATATGCCGGCGCATCGGTAGATCCGTCTGACAACTCATCAAGCAATTACGATTATAACTCCGACAGCTCACGCCCCAAGATCGATGCTCAGGTCCTCTATGAAGCAAGGACAGGCACGGGATCGCTGACGGGCGCGCGCGACTTTTCAACAGTGACCGATTCTGATGTATTGGAAGCGATCGAAAAATACGGCATACAGCAGGTCGACTATGACCTTTATTATCCAGGGCCTGTCTTAGAAAAAGAAATAATAGACTCCGACAATGACGGAATGCCGGATGAATGGGAACTCAAGCGCGGCTTAGACCCTAACAACGCCGGTGACGCAACGGAGGATTATCTCGGTCAAGGCTACAACAATATCGAATATTACATAAACGATCTGACCGTAAACGCGTTCCCCGAGGGAGTTGTAACGGTATCGCCGGAACTCGTTAAGCTTGGCGATGACTACACATACGCAAAAGCTGATGCCGAGGCGATCACGCTCTCTGTTGCATCTATCAGAGAGGCGAGCGATCTGTCGCTCCCGACAAAGGGTGCGAACGGCTCTACGATCAGCTGGAGCAGCGATTCTTCGGCGATCGTTATAAAAAACAACGTCATTTCAGAAGTATACCGTCCGTCGGTATCGAACGCATCGGTCACATTGACCGCCTCGGTCACATGCGGTGACTTTACATTAAAACGATCTTTTACTGTGACTGTCCTTGCCCTCCCCTACAAGTTCGACTTCGGCGGAGGGACAGCGCAGGCGGGATATGCCCCCGTGGACGCTTCGACAGTGTATTCTTCGGACAGCAGCTACGGATTCACCGGTTCTCTGCCTGATAACATGGACAGGGCGCCTTATAATATCCCAGTAGGCTACGAGGATGTTTATTCCGATCAGATAACCGGCGTTACTACATTCAAAGCCGAAATACCAAACGGAAAATATTTTGTAACGATCCATTACGGCTGCTGGAATGATAATTTTGGAACAAACTATACTGTTGAAGGCATATCTTCAGGCGATCTCGCGTCAGTTGATGCCGCGCAATATGTTGTTGAAGTGGAAGTGACAGACGGAACACTTGATGTGGACATAAATAAGGGTTCCAAATCATACGGAGGCTATATAAACGGATTAGAGATCTCAAAAAACCGTCCCACCGCTCCTGATCCAAAATATCATTTTGATTTCGGAACAACAGCCCTTCAGGACGGTTATACCGAGGTCACGGCAGTGACCCCTTACTCAATGCTTACCGGATACGGATTTGAAACTACCACAGGTCTCGAAGCAACGGCAAGAGAGGCGACCGATATACCGGCAGGCTATGAAAACCTGTATTCGGATCAGATAATAGGAGAATCTGTTTTCAAGGTAGCCTTGCCGAACGGAAAATACGGAGTGACCGTTCATTATGGCTGCTGGAATGACGCCTTCGGTACTAATTATACTATAGAAGGCAAATCATCCGGCAACCTGTTCTCAACGACAGCCGCCAAATACACAACCACAGCAGAAGTGACAGACGGCACTCTCGATATCGCAATTAATAAGGGGGACAGATCATACGGCGGATATATAAGCGGTCTGGATATCATACCGCTGCCGACACTTCCGTACCATTTTGACTTTGGTGACGGAGATGTCCAGAGCGGATATACAGCAGTTACCTCATCTACGCTGTATTCCGAATTAGAATATGGTTTTGTAGATGCCTCATCCCAGAGCGGCATGACCCGCGCGCCCGGCGAGATACCGTCCGGCAGCGAGGCTCTTTACAACGACCAGATCCTGGGCGAAACGCAGTTCAAGGTCAATGTTCCTAACGGGAAGTACAATATAGTCATCTACTACGGTTCATGGAACGATGATTTCGGCGTGGATTACACGATCGAGGGTGTATCGTCAGGTGCCCTTGCCTCCGTCAATGCGGCACAGTACAGCACAACTGTGGAAGTCACGGATGGTGTGCTTGACGTCGATATAAACAAGGGCTCAAAACAATACGGCGGATATATAAGCGGAATGGATATCACCCCGGCAGAACCCACTGTATCGGAAAGTCCGGCCACACCTACGCCTTCTGCCACGGCAGAGCCTACGGCTACCGCATCGCCTGAAACGGACAGTATGCCGTATACTGCACAGATTGACCTTGCAGACAATGGCAATATCACATTTAAAATAACCGGATCGGAAGGCGCTCCCGACGCATGCGCAATGATCGCTCAATACGACCAAACAGGAAAGCTTATAGGACTTGAGTTGCAGAAAATATCAAGCTCCGCTGAAGTATCGGCAATATTGGATGACGAAGCAGCGGAGATAAAAGGTTTCGTTTGGGATGTATCGACCCAAAAAGCATTGTCCCATCATTCGTATGCTGAAATATAACAACGCAAAGATCCTTTGACGCCAATAACGGCTGTGAATTACTTTTTTTTATTAAGAAACGGATCGTTCAAGCAGAGAGAGGCTGCATATATTTACAGCCCCTCTCCGCTTCTTGTTCCCTTCTGAAATTTTGCCGCATAATGCGGCAAAATTTCGGACAAAGGGACAAGCCTGCTCGTCACGCACCGCAGTTTAGTAAGAGATAAAAATCACTTTCAGACTATCAAAAAAACTCGTAACCATGCGGTTTACGAGTTTTTCATGTCTAAATTGTTTTGACTGATTTGGTGTGATTTGATATATTCAAGTCCTTTTCCGGCAAAGGTAATTATAGAAAAGAATAGGATATTGACAGAAAACGCAAATAAAACATATCATTACGGTCGTATCAAAGCTGACAATTTTACACCATATCCAAAAAATCCGATAATCGCTAATTTCTTTAATAATATCGGCAGAGCTGACGAACTCGGCTCAGGAGTTCGCAATTTATATAAATATACAAAAATGTATGCAGACAGTGAGCCTATAATGTTCGAGGATGATGTATTCAGACCTGAAATCCCATTAATAAAAAGCAATCATATCGATGAGAGATCGATAAAGAGCGATAAATGACTTGGATGGCAGAGAAACTGCAATTTATTTGTTCATAAAAGAAAATGATTCTATATCTAATTCACAGGCTTGTCAACTCCTTGAGCTTAAGGCGCCTACTGTAAGAAAAATTTTTAAAAAAATGATCAATAAATCAGTGATACAACCTATAGGTGAAAAAAGAGGCCGGAAATATATATTAACAAAATAACAAATTACACAACCGGAAAACAGTTCTCATTAAAATCAATATATGCAAAAGAGATGTCTTACTTCGCAAAGAAAAGACATCTCTTGCTTAAACCATATTAATTGCATTTGCAGCATCCGAATGAGCACATATGCGGCGAGTGTTGTATTATAGCTCAAACAGCTTTTTCATCTCCGCTTCCATTGTTCCGTTTTTTGCATACTCCAGGGTATCGCACAGACGGATATTGTTCTTTTCAATGTGTATCTCGTCACTAAATCCGAGGATATACCGCAGACAGATGCGGTATATTATCTCTGTCGGGGCACAGCCGTATACCTGCTTTGCGAAAATATGATTGAGCCTTTCGATGTCGTCGGGATAAAGCTCTTTCATGCGCTTGCTTTGATAAAGCCTTGTTACGATCTCCGTCACATACATCCCCGACTTCATATAAAGGTCGGCAAAGGTCGCGTCGGGATCATCAAAGCAGCCCGGGTTTTCCTGTTCGAGCCTGTCCACCATGTCCTTTACGACTTTTTTCGGCGTGAATATCTGGTTCGTCCGCTGCGGCGGGATATAGTCAAAAATATCGCCTTTGTGTTCCGGCTCAAAATAATTGGCAAGCTCGGCACGCTTTTTCATAAACTCCCGAACAGCATCATTGAATACGACCTCGTCGAAAAGATGTCCGTCAAAATGCTTTTTCTCGCCGCTTTCGGTAACGTAGTCTCCGCCGTCACGCAGCATGCGGAACTCATCAAGCGTCACGCCTTTGTTGTTCTGCGGATTTACGGTGACCTCCCAGAAAACATCCTCCGGCACAAGCTTATCGAAGTTTTCAAGTGTCGTTTCTTCATCACCGTATGCCATAAGGAATGCCGGGATAGTACGCGAAAAGCCGCGCAGGTGGTCACGCACATTGCCTTCTATGGAATCCTTTTCTGCGTTCAGCTTCTCAGTTTCCACCGTTTCCACTATAGTCTCCGCAGCCTTTTTCACCGTTTCGTCACCGTGAAGCCTCTCTTTGATATTATCCACCATATCACGATAGCTTTTGCTGCGTTTTTCGTTGTACTCTTCATCTATCTGTGAGATCTCCGACATCGCCGCACCCGCTTTCTGCGCTTCGCGGAGCTTATCATCACGTTCCTTCAAAAGCTTGTTATCACGTATCTTATGCTCTCCGTACTCACGCGTTACGACTTTATCCGTAGTCTCACGTATCTTTCGCTCCAGGCGGTCATGCGTCGATTTTTTCAAATCGCTGCCGTATTGGTTTTTAGCAGTTTCCATAAGTGTATTTTGATCCTGTATAATAAAAGTTGGCATTCCAACCTCAAGGATTTTGTGATATAATTAGAGGAGAAGGAGATGCAGAAAATGAC
>CAJFNT010000112.1 GCA_904395315.1 uncultured Clostridia bacterium | reverse complement strand
TTATTGATTTTTCTTAATATATATGATATAATATCATCGTTTAAATATGCTTTATTTTTTAGTTTTCAACATAATCACAATTATGTTGATTTTTTATTTTAACACCGAAGCAAGCCAAGTCTCTGTATTTGCTGGCGATGTATATTACCGGTTTCAACGGTATATATCCTTGTGGTATTTATGCTCGAATGACCCAAAAGATCGGCTAATCTCACAATATCTTTTTGCAATTCGTAATAAGTTCGCGCAAAAAGGTGCCGAAAATTATGTGGGAAGACCTTTTCTCGTGATACTCCGGCCGCATCACACAAGTTTTTGAGCATCTTCCATATATGGCTTCTATCCAATGGATTTCCATTTTTGCTTACGAACACAGAACCGTTTTTGATTCTGTTTTCTCTGACATATCGCTTTAATATTTTGCAAAGTTCTCTCGGGAGCAGTATAACGCGCGTTTTTCCTTTGCTGTTTATTACCGTTTGCCCTGACTTTATAGATTCTGTCGTAATATAGGATAACTCAGAGATCCTTATACCGGTACTGCAAATAGTCTGCATAAGATGATATAGCCGCAGATCCTTCTTTTCCTTTGCCGCTTTTAGCAATCTCTCATATTCAGTCTTTGTAAGTTCTTTATCCATACTTGAAAATATCGGTCTCTGGATCTTTAACGACTTGATATGTATATCGTTCCATTCCATAAAAGCAAAAAAACTGTTTAGAGAAGATATTGCCGCGTTGACACTGGCAGGAGCGTATTTTCTACATAATTTTTTTTTATATTCCAATACTAATATTTTTGTTATTTCCTGTGTTCCGAGCCACATCATAAAAAAAGTAATATCACGGATATATTTTTCTATTGTGTTCTTACTCTTCTCCTCTTCGATCAAATATATTTTAAAGTTTTCTATAAGCTCATTTGTGATTTTTCTCATTCATATCATCTTCCTTAACAAGTATTATTAATATTTCAATAAATTACATCTCTAAAATAAATCATATCAGGCATATACCTGATTCTTTTCATATATGTATGTAACTATTTATATAGAAAACAGCCGGTCTTTACAGCAATTAAAAGACCGGCTGCTCAATATATTTATTTTATACCGTGAAATTATCCGGTTTTTCAGGTTTGATCCCAAATTCGTACATAAGAGCCTCACATATCCTGCGCGACGCTTCTCCGTCTCCGTACGGATTTGCGGCATGAGCCATTTTTTCATACTCTACAGTATTATCCAAAAGCTCCTTTGCCAGATCTGTTATTACCTTCTCGTCAACTCCCGCTATCTTTACAGTGCCTGCGGCAACCGCCTCAGGGCGCTCTGTCTCGCGTCTTAAAACAAGGACCGGTTTTGCAAGCGCGGGAGCCTCCTCCTGTATGCCTCCTGAATCCGTCATGACCATAAAGCTGCGCGCTATCGCATTATGGAGCTCAGTTACATCAAGCGGATCTATCAAATGCACACGGTCAACATTTCCAAGTATGCTCCCCACAGTCTCGCGTACTGCCGGATTCAAATGCACGGGATACACCGCTTCTGTATCCGGGTACTCGGTTATTATGTTCTTTATCGCTCTACAGATATTTTCAAGCGGCTCGCCAAGATTTTCACGCCTGTGCGCCGTCACTATAACGACACGCTTATTATCAAAATCAAGCGATCTCAAACATTTGTCCTTAAACTCATATCCGTCACGTACAGTGGTTTTAAGAGCATCTATCACAGTATTTCCCGTTATATATATCCGCTCTCCCGGAACGTTCTCCTTCACAAGATTATCATAATTCCGCTGTGTTGGCGCGAAATGCAGATTAGCTATACGCCCGGTGAGCTGTCTGTTCATCTCCTCTGGGAACGGAGAATATATATCATACGTCCTAAGGCCTGCCTCAACATGGCCCACTTTTATCTGCTCGTAAAAAGCCGCCAATGCCGCCACAAAACTTGTTGATGTGTCTCCATGAACAAGAACTATATCAGGTCTTTCTTTCTTTAAAACACCCTCCATGCCCTCGAGAACACGTGTCGTTATGCCTGCGAGCGACTGTCTTGTTTTCATTATATCGAGATCATAATCAGGCTTAACACCGAAAATCTCAAGTACCTGATCAAGCATCTCTCTGTGCTGTGCAGTCACGCATACTATCGGCTCGAAACAGTCATACTTTTTAAGTTCAAGCACAAGCGGGCACATCTTTATGGCCTCCGGTCTTGTGCCGAACACGGTCATAACTTTTATCTTTTCCATTTTTGTTCTCCATTCCGCCTTACGGCTTTTTAATCCTTATTTTCACCGTTGTTTTTCATATCTTCAGGATCAGCTCCTGTGCTTAAACTTATTTTTTCATCCGCATCATCTTTCTTAACGGTCTTTTTATGGACAAAACTGTTCTTACCCATCATCGTCGCTATGAGGATGAATATGAGCACGCATATCAACAGCAGCATCGCTCTCAAGAATCTCTGCTCCGCAAGCAGGATCGCCGTTATGCCGAGGACTCCGCTTATAGCGTAAAGGATAAACACTGTCTGTTTCTGCGAGAATCCCATATCGTAGAGCCTGTGATGCAAATGCCCCCTGTCGGCGATCATCGGGCTCTTTCCCGAAAGCACTCTGCGGATCATCGCGAATGCCGCATCAAACAATGGCAGTCCAAGCATTATTACCGGCACGGCAAACGATATTACAGCATAACTCTTAAACATTCCCTGTATCGACAATACGGCAAGTATATACCCCAAGAACGTTGATCCTGTATCACCCATGAATATCTTCGCCGGATTAAAATTAAATGGCAGGAACCCAAAACATGATCCCATGAGCGCCAATCCAACCAGAGCTATCGTATACTCATGGTAGCTTATAGCTATAAATACCAAAGACATCGACATGATCGCCGATACTCCTGCAGCCAGCCCGTCAAGACCGTCTATAAAGTTTACCGCGTTTGTTATGAATACTATCCATACGACCGTGACTATTACCGAAAGCCACATAGGCAGTATCACATACGGTTCCGTGCTGAACACATTTGGATTCGAAAATACGGATATACGGATATCTCCGTAAAATACGACAATAAGCGCCGCTATTATCTGCACCACAAATTTCAACTTTGCATCCAACGCCTTACAGTCGTCTATTACTCCAAGCACTGCCAAGATACCGGCGCCTATAAGTGTTGCTATCATCGACTTAGACCAATCGTCATTAAAACACAGTACCGCAACAAGGAACCCGAAGATTATGGCGAGTCCTCCTATTCTCGGCGTGGGCTTTTTATGGACCCTGCGTTTATCCTTCGGCACATCCACAGCGCCTATCTTATATGCCAATCGTCTTACAAGCGGTGTTGATGCAAAAGTAAAAATGAAGGAGGTTATAAACGCGAATATCATACTTAAATAATTATAATCCTTCATGTGCGTTATTTCCTTTCTTAAATACCATACACGAGAGACGAAAACGCATCCGCTCCCTCTTAATCAATTACAAATCCGACTTTTTTATATACCTTTTTCAGCGTTCTGTCAGCTATCCTATGCGCTGCTTCAGCCCCGTTTTTGTAAACGCTTCTCAGATACTCCTTGTCTTTTATTATCCTGTCATACTCTTCACGTATAGGACGTATCATCTCAACTACCGCATCCGCCACGTCTCCCTTAAAGGCACCGTATCCCTTTCC
Organism: uncultured Clostridia bacterium; assembly: GCA_904395315.1. GTDB lineage: Bacteria > Bacillota > Clostridia > UBA1381 > UBA1381 > Ornithomonoglobus. The sequence continues at coordinate 5,597 of CAJFNT010000112.1, read as the reverse complement.
GGAATATTCCGCAGCGATCTCTTCAGGCTTCTTGCCAGTCACAGCCGCCATTATGCTTATTAAATTATTTACGCCTGCCTTTGTCTCATCATCCGGACGATATTCTATTACACCTTCACTGTCCGTTACAGCGCTTTTTATCTTTTTTGCCATCGTTCCAAAATCATCCATCATCGATATGAATGCCTTCGGGTTCGGATCCGACTTCGACATCTTTTTGGTCGGCTCCTGCAAACTCATTATCTTAGCTCCCGACTTAACGAGCAACCCCTCCGGGATCTTAAATACATTCCCGTAAAGAGCGTTAAAGCGCTGCGCTATATCTCGGCAGATCTCAATATGCTGCATCTGGTCTTTTCCCACCGGCACATAGTCAGTCTGATAAAGCAGGATATCGGCAGCCATGAGCACAGGATATGTGAAAAGACCGGCATTTATATTGTCAGCATGACGCGCCGCCTTGTCCTTGAACTGCGTCATTCTCTGCAGCTCACCCATATAAGTATAACAGTCGAGCACCCACCCGAGCTCGGCATGCGCGCTGTTCTGCGACTGTATAAACATTATACATTTTTCCGGATCTATCCCGCACGCAATGTAAAGCGCAAGCAATTCCAATGTTCTCTTTCTAAGCTCAGCGGGAGTCTGTCTGACTGTTATCGTGTGCATATCCATCATAGCGTATATACACTCATAATCATCCTGCAAATCCACCCAGTTCTTTATCGCGCCGAGATAATTTCCCAAGGTTATGTTCCCGGACGGCTGGACTCCAGAAAATATCCTCTTCTTTTTCTCCGGTCTTCCAACACTTTCGTTTTCTGTCTTTATATTCTCATTATCCATTTCAAAATCATTCCTTCCGTATGGGGATCAGCCGCAATTACAGCAGCTCAGAAAGCACAGCACCCAAACGTCTTACGCCTTCCTCTATCTTCGCCTGCTCCACAGCCGAATAATTCAATCTGAACTTATTTGACGGTGCGGTTATGTCAACAGCAAAATTCGACCCCGGCACTATCGCTACCTTTTTTTCAAGACACGCGTCTACTATTGGTGTTATATCTTCTATTCCCGGGCAGGTACACCAAAGGAATATACCGCCCTCCGGAACTGTCCACTCCACTTTGCCTTTCGGGAATGTCTCCTCCATTGTGTCAAGCATAACTTTGCACTTTTTACCGTATAAGTCCCTATTCTTTTCTATATATTTATCAATATTGTATTTCTTCATAAACTCAACACACATAAGCTGAGTTATCATAGGCGTATGAACATCATTTACCTGCTTGAGCATCTCTATCTTTTCACAGAGCTGTGCGGGACCAACTATGTATCCCAAACGCATTCCGGGCGAAAGTATCTTCGAAAATGATCCGGCATAGATCACTCTGCCCTCTGTGTCAAGCGATTTTATCGTTGGAACATCCTCGCCGGAGAATCTCAGATCACCATATGGATTATCCTCCAATATAAGGATATCATATTTTGACGCCAGTTCAAGCATCCTCTTTCTCTTTTCGAGACTCATCGTCGTTCCGGTCGGATTCTGGAATGTAGGGATCGTGTAGATAAATTTAACGCCGCTGTTGTTTTTAAGCGCTTCCTCCAATTTATCCATATCCATTCCATCATTTTCGACTTCAACGCCGACAAGTTCGCACTCATAGCTGCGGAACGCATTAAGACTGCCTATAAAACTCGGATCCTCAACGATAACCTTGTCGCCTTTATTGAGTATTGCCTTTGCTGTAAGATCGATACCCTGATTAGCGCCTGTCATAATAAGTATCTCGTCACCGTCCTTAAACGAGTCAACTTTCTCAGCTCTGCTTTTAGCGCAGTCTTTCATCTTTGAATATCCATCCGTTGTGCCATACTGCAGCGCAAGTGTCGGGCTTGTCATAAGTATCTTGCCCGCGATCTTTGAAAGTTCATCCGCCGGGAAAAGCTCCGCAGCGGGATTCCCTCCCGCAAGCGATATTATCTCCGGATCCGCCATACGCTTAAACATCTCACGTATAGCTGAACCTTTCATGGGCTTTACTCTGTCAGCAAAAAATCTGCTGTATTCCACCAAATGTCACTCCTTATCAAAAAATATATCTTCCGAAAATGCTTTTATGCATCTGAAATCACTTTGTCTTGTTGATCTTGCTCCATGAATCCTTAAGCCCTACTGTCCTGTTAAAAACGAGTTTATCGTCAGTAGAATCTCTGTCTACGCAGAAATATCCATGGCGCATGAACTGGAATTTGTCTCCCGGCTCAGCATTCTTAAGTCCGCTCTCTATCTTCGCGTTTGTCATTATCACTTCACTGTTTGGATTGATATTTTCCGTAAAATCGGAAACTCCTGTCTCATCGGACGGATTTGACACATTAAACAGTCTGTCATAGAGCCTTACTTCAGCATCTATCGCATGAGCAGCGCTCACAAAATGGATCGTGCCTTTCACCTTGCGTTTATCCGCGCTGTCTCCGCCTCGGGAATCCGGTGCGAATGTGCAATGTACAGTTGTTATATTCCCGTCTTCATCCTTTTCGCATCCGGTCGCGGTAACATAATATGCGCCTTTCAGGCGTATTTCTCTTCCAGGTACCATTCTCTTATACTTATTCGGCGCTTCCTCGCGGAAATCCTCGCGTTCTATATAAAGATATTTTGAAAACTCTACTTTACGCGTTCCCATCGACGGGTCTTCAGGATTGACCTCAACGTCAAAAGTCTCAACAAGATCCTCAGGATAATTGTCTATCACAAGCTTTATAGGATCAAGCACAGCCATAGCACGCGGCGCGCGCTTGTTAAGATCCTCTCTTATACATGCCTCAAGTATCGCAAAATCTATCACGCTGTTCGCCTTGGCAACCCCTATCCTGTCACAGAAATCTCTTATCGCCTCAGGAGTATATCCTCTCCGGCGCATTCCGCAAAGCGTGGACATTCTCGGGTCATCCCATCCATCCACGATCCCGTCTCTTACCAGTCTAAGACATCTTCTTTTACTCGTAAGCGTATAATTCAAATTCATTCTCGCAAACTCTATCTGTCTCGATGGATGCTCATATCCTACCTCTTTAAGCACCCAATCATAAAGCGGGCGATGATCTTCAAATTCAAGCGAACATAAAGAGTGAGTCACGCCCTCTACCGTATCGGATATCGGATGCGCAAAATCATACATCGGATACACACACCACTTATCACCTGTTCTGTGATGATGCGCGTGAAGTATCCTGTATATTACCGGATCCCTCATATTGAGATTTGGCGATGCCATATCGATCTTTGCTCTCAATACCTTTGCTCCATCCGGGAATTCGCCGTCGGTCATCCTTTTGAAAAGATCAAGATTCTCCTCCACAGACCTGTCACGGTAAGGACTGTTTTTCCCCGGTTCTGTAAGCGTGCCGCGGTACTCTCGTATCTCGTCCGCGCTAAGATCGCATACGAACGCCTTTCCCTTCTTGATCAGCGTTATTGCCGCCTCATATATATCATCAAAATAATCCGAAGCGAACAATACCTTATCCCACTTGAAGCCGAGCCATTTTATGTCCTCCATTATAGAATCGACATACTCCACATCCTCTTTCGTCGGATTTGTATCGTCAAATCTTAAATTACACTTTCCGCCGTACATCTCCGCCATACCAAAATCTATGCAGATCGCTTTCGCATGGCCTATATGCAGATACCCGTTAGGTTCCGGCGGGAACCGGGTCTGAACATGGTCATAATGCCCCTGCTCAAGATCCTTATCTATTGCTTCCTGTATAAAATTTCTTGAATATACCTCTTCCATAGTCACTCTCCGATAATTTTAATTATTTAAATTGGATCATTGTCCTCAATTATCTTTCCAATGCCTGCTCTATTCTCTCTTTTACCTTGTCTTCACCCATAACCTGCATTATAGTGTAAAGATCCGGCGTATTGAGTCTTCCTGTAACCGCTGCCCTTATAACACCGGCAACATCCCCGGCATGTCCCTTATAGCTTTCCGGCGCCTGCTTATATTCTTTCGGCGACCGCGCAAATCCCTGTTCCGCTGCAAGCTCCTGCACTGTAGGGAACCATTCCTCTGCGCTGCCGTTAGGATCATACATTTCAAGATACCTTGAAAGTATAGCCGAACGGTCAGTCTCTGAAATATTTTCCGCCCAACCGCGTATTCCGTCAAACAGATCATCATAGAAATATGCTATATAATCCTTGACCTCAGACCACTTACCTATATCTTTCCTGGGCTTTTTGTTGCCTCTTTCTATCGAGAATATCTTCCGCGCATAATCCTCATCTGCCGTTATAAGCTTATGGAGCCGCTCGTCGTACCTTGCAGACCACTTCTCTACAGCATCATATACTTCATCGGCATTCATTGTCGAAATATATGTCTTTGAAACATCATGCAGTTTTACAAGATCAAAAAGCGCTCCCGCCTTGCTCATCTTTGAAAGCTTAAACCCAAATTTATCGATGCTTTCAGTCTTATTTGCTCTGCGCCAATCCTCATAGTTTGAATTTGCAATAGTCATAAGATATTCATTTACCGCTCCTGCCGGGTAACCTGCCTCGGCATAGAATTCAACTGCCGCTTCCGGATCTTTTCTCTTCGAAAGCTTGCGTTTCCCGCCTGTCTCCGCGTCTTCTTTCATTATGGGAGCGATGTGCGCATACTTTGGCGGCTTGAATCCGAGCACTCTGAACAACTGCAGATGTATCGGCACCGATGAAATCCACTCATCTCCACGTGTTACATGAGTCGTGCGCATAAGATGATCATCGACCGCATGCGCGAAATGATACGTGGGTGTCCCGTCCTTTTTCAAAAGGACCACATCAAGTATGTTCTCCGGCATCTCTATCTTGCCCTTTATTTCATCTTTGAATGTTATCCTGCCATCAGGTCTGCCCGGCGACTTCAACCGCACAACATACTCCTCACCGTTATCTATACGCTTTTGCGCTTCCTCGACAGTTATATCCCTGTATATCGCATACTCACCGTATATACCGGGAAGCACCTTCTCCGCCTCCTGCTTCTCGCGCACAGAAGCTATCTCTTCCTCGGTCATAAAGCAAGGATACGCAAGCCCCTGCTCTACAAGGTCCTTTACGTATGCCTGATATATCAGCGTCCTCTTGCTTTGAGTATACGGTCCGTAATTTCCTATCTCTTTGTCATCTTCCAAAGCTCCTTCATCGGGAACAATACCGAACACACTCAGACCGTCCACTATACCTGCGACAGCATTCTCTACCTCACGCTTTTTATCTGTATCCTCTATCCTTAAATAAAACACACCGTCGCTTCCCGCAGTCTTTGCGGCTATAAACGCCGCAAACAGACTTCCGAAATGCAAAAAGCCTGTCGGTGACGGCGCAAACCGTGTTACTTTCGCTCCATCGGCAAGCTCGCGCGGAGGATATTCCGCCTCGTAATCTGCCGGTGTCTTGTCTATTGACGGAAACAGCAACTGTGACATTGTTAAATTTTCCATTACAAAATTGATCCTTCCTGAAATATATTTAAATATACACTTATCCATTTTTACCTATTATAACTCATTTCAACCGAAATATCAAGTAT
>CAJFNT010000111.1 GCA_904395315.1 uncultured Clostridia bacterium | reverse complement strand
CGACTGGGCCGACCGGACCTACAGGGTCAACAGGACCATCCGGACCGACTGGGCCTACGGGTCCAACAGGACCGACCGGGCCAACAGGACCGACCGGGCCAACGGGACCGACAGGACCTGCCGGCAGCGACGGCAATAACGGTGTGACAGGCGCGACCGGCGCCGACGGCGTAGCGGCAACTGTTAGAGTGGGCAGCACCACTACCGGAGAACCCGGAACTGATGCGCTCGTTGTAAACAGCGGAACATCGCGTGATGCAGTCTTTGAATTTACGATCCCAAGAGGAGACACCACCTGCTGCTGTCCCTCGCCAGATATTCTTTCCGCATATTCCACTCCGCCTCAAGCGGTAACCAACGGAGGAACTCTTATCTTCGACAGAAACTCTGTTGTTTTCGGAAACGCAATATCGCACGCGATCAACAGCGATGACTTTGAAATAAATGAACCCGGAATATACTGCGCATCTTTCAAGGGATCAGTTGCGTCACTCACAGGATCATGCTTCCCTCAGTCACTGCTTTTGTATCTGACACAGGATGGAAACACCGTAGCCGGAAGTGAGCTCCAGCACACGTTTGCCCGCGCAAACGAGCTTATAAGCCTCGCTTTTACCATACCGGTGGTCGTTTATGACGCTCCATCAACAATCAATGTCACTGTTCTGGGCGGCAACTTTGTTTACAGCAACATAGCGCTAACAATATACCGTATAGGTGATATCCCTGACGAGGCATGATCTGTTATGTGAAGGGCAACACTCTTCTTTCACTTAAAACTCAAAAAGACTCTGTCGAGGATCTTCCCTCGACAGAGCCTTTCTGTTGTTTTGCAAAAATTAAATCACTCCGGTTCTATAACTCCGACAGGCTCTTCATCCGTATTGTCTGAATTAGATGAAGAACTGTCCGAGCCGCCGCCTCCCGACTGTTCCGATCCGCCGGTATTCTCTTCTTCTCCGCCTGTACCGGAACTATTCTCAGTATCCGGCGCGCTTTCGGGTTCCTCTATTTCAGGCTCAGGAGCGCGTGTCGGCTGAGGTCTGGGAGCCTGAGTCCGCTCAGTGCTCGGCCGTTGTCCCGACGATGACGACGATCCCGAGCTTGATGAGCCTCCGCTGCTGTTGCTTTCGGGACGTTCGGTTCTTATAGTTGGAGTCCAATTCGGATCCTCCGACGGTCTTGCCGACGCTGTTGATGAAGGCGTAGGCGATTCCGAAGCTGATTCCTCAGAAAAACTTCCGCCGAGCAAATTAAAGAATATAATAAATGTCACTGCAAACAGAGCCATCATTCCCAGAACCACAAGAACGGCCGTCCTCGTAGTTTTTTTCTTATCATTTTTATTCTTTTTTTTCTTCACGTTCTTATTTCCTCCGCCGGACGGTATTGCAGATACGGCTCCTTTTACCGCCTTTCCAGCCACTCTTCCGGCTGTGCTTATCGGACGCGGTCTTCTTCCCCCTCCCGAGGAACTGCTCTGCGCATTCCTGTAATTTCTTTGCTGAGATGTTTGTCGGGTACGGCTTGATCCGCTTCTGCTTCCGTATTGATCATCCGGCTTTGACACGCCTCCATATCCCGATGAATATTCGCGATCGCTATCCAAATATCCGTTCACATCCGTATGGTGAACACCCGTCGAGGACATATTCCTGTGCCCGCACTTGGGACAGATCTCATCTCCCGGCAAAAGCTCAGTTCCGCATCTTGTGCAAAAACGGCTTTTCCCGGCTGATCTATTCTCATAGCTGTCATATATTCTTGTGTAATCCTCCGGCTCCGGCTTCAGTTCGGGCCACTCTATTTTATTTCCGCAATAAGGGCACTTTGATACCCCTACTTCTATTTCCGCTCCGCAAATACTGCATTTCATACCTATTCACCTCGATCTGACAAAATATGCATACTGTGCGCTGCTCTCATTCACATTATAGCATACACATCCGCATATGTCAACCGCCGTATCACATCTCGCGCGCCGCGAACCGCTTGACAAACGGGATCAGCATACATCCCGCTGCATTTCCGAGTATGACAAAAATAAAATAAGGCGCTGCCGCGACAATATCGGCACATCCGCTTATAAAGAAATAACAAATATCCGCAATGCAATGATTAAATCCGCATATAATAAACACCATAACAGGCGCCGATACTGCGAACAGCGCTCCGGTTCCGTCTCCGGCAGCCATCGCCCTTTTGTTTCCCTCTACTGCGGTAAACATGAGAACGCCGCAGAACAGCGATAAGAAAAATGTGCTTAAATATGAATCGGCAAACTTCACCGATAGTATCACTGCCGCGCTGTCTGCAAACCCATCTGAAAGACGCGTCAAGCCGAGCAAAGCTCCGCCTATCGCCGCTCCGCATATATTCCCCGCAAGAGTCAATACGACTTCGCCTATATATGCGGGCGGATTGACCGCCATATATCCAGCTTTTCCAGTGTATAGACCAAAATTCAATTTAATTATGGCAAAAAGCCCAAGGCTGAACAAGAAAGCCCCCAGGATTGGATTTTCGGAAGATAAATTCACCGCGCATCCTATACAAAGCATTATCCCGGCAAGCGCTCCGTTTGCCAGCCATGATACATATTTACTTTTCATATAAACATAATTCCTTTCAGAAAAAACAAGATGATTTTGGGATACCGCCGAAACGGTCCACAGTTGATGATACTACCTTTACATCGGTTTGTCAATACTAACTCTTGAAATATCCGTATTTCATCGAACATTCACAATTTTATCCGTATTTTTAGAATAGATCTTTGTTAGTATAAACAATAAAAAAGGCGCCCGGCTCTGTTCCCGAGCGCATCGCTGACCGCTTCAGTCTGTTCTCTCTATTTTAAATACATTTATAGTATCTGCATCAGGACAGCAAAATATTGCTTCGCCCTCCTTCTGCCCGGGGATATTTCCACCATACCGAAGTATATCCGCGTAAACGAATGCCACATGCATTGCCATAGGACAAAGTTTACCGCGTTCTGTATCAAAGTCAAAACAGTCTCCCACCTTATGCCCGCGATGACACGGGGCATCGCCTTTTCTGTCTATCAATGTTATTTTTATCCCCGGTCTCTTCATAAAAATCGCCTCCGTATTCAATATATACCAATCAATAGCGCCCAACACTGAACAATGACGCCGCGCCCCAAATATCAGGCGCCGCGTCAAGATCTAATATCACTTTTAAATATTTATATCGGGTCTTTTCCGTCTATCATCATCCTGCACTTATGTGAAACTGTGAAAGACGGCTCAAAGCCCGCACAGTATTTTCTCATAGCGTCTATAACGGTTTCCGGCTTCAAATTGTATACACTTCCGCATGATACCACCATTCGCAGTTTCTGAGACGCTCCGTCAAACCCGAGATCCTCGAGTTCAAATATATGAGGGCGTATATCAGACTCTTTAACGCCGCTCTTCGTCTTCTTCGGAACTATGAGCTCAGTATTCGCCATAAATGCGGCAATATCCGCCGGCGCAGCGCACTCCGTTTCTGTCAGGTACTCCGCTGAATCTATTTGGGTGAGCTCCACCTCTTTTGCATTGAGCTTGTATGCCTTGTATACCATAAACCCCGGCGGCATGCAACGATTCAGCTCAGCAACAATACCATCGCATCTCAGCTCCGTATCAAACCCCACCTTCATATATTCGCTCTCAGACGTCATACCGACCGGCAAGGGCTGTGCGACAGTCATTACAGGATGAGGGTTGAATCCCTGCGAAAACACAAAGTTTATCTTTGATCGTCTTACCGCCCTATGAAAACAGCGCATAAAATCAAGATGTGAGATATATTTCACTCTGGGATCACGTCCGTATTTGAGGATATAATTACTCATCATAGCCACCTCTTTTCTCCATGCATACCCCCGCTCCGAACCTTGCGGCTCCACAGTTCGAGCATTTCTGACGACAGTGCGGAGTAGTGGCTGCCGCTTTCGCTTTTTCATTTTCGCTCATCAAGAATTCCTTTGTAACTCCCACATCTATATGATCCCATGGAAGGACCTCCTCGTATAAGCGTTGTCTCGATGTATAGAAATCGGGATCAATACCGGTATCGTTAAATGCGCGCATCCACAACTCAAAATCAAAGAAATCGTTCCAGCCGTCAAATTTACACCCAAGCTCCACAGCGCGGATTATAGTCTTGCACAGCCGTCTGTCTCCGCGCGCAAAAACTCCCTCAAGATAGCTCGTCTTGTTATCATGATAGGTATACCGGATCCGTTTTGATGGTATATTTTCTCTTATCAATCTCTGCTTGCGCACAAGTTCCTCCCTTGTGTCCATCGGGAACCACTGAAATGCAGTAAACGGCTTTGGCACGAATGACGATGTGCTTACCGTTATACTTATATTCTTTGCGCGCTCCTCCTTTGGGATAGCAAAATACACATCGAGCACACGTCCCGCCAGTTCCGCTATCCCCTTTACATCCTCATCCGTCTCCGTAGGCAGGCCTATCATAAAATAGAGCTTGACATTCGTCCATCCGCCTTTAAACAGCAAATCGGTTGAGCTGACTATGTCTTCCTCAGTTATATTCTTGTTTATAACGTCTCTGAGCCGCTGTGTGCCGGCCTCGGGCGCAAATGTTATACCGGTCTTTCTGACTTTCTGCACTTTTTCCATAAGCTCAAGCGAAAAGTTATCTATACGCAGCGACGGCAAGGACAGCCCTATCTTCTGTTCCTCCGTCAGCTTCAACAGTCCATCCGTCAATTCCGGAAGTCCCGAAAAATCGCTTGTCGAGAGTGATGAAAGTGATATCTCATCATATCCGCTGCATGAGAGCAGGTCTTCAGCAACGCCCAGAAGCGTATCAGGCTTTCTCTCTCTGAGCGGTCTGTAAATATATCCTGCCTGGCAGAACCGGCATCCGCGCATGCATCCGCGCATGACCTCAAGCATTACCCTGTCATGAACGACCTCGCCATACGGAACGATTATCTCGCGCGGCGCGTATGTCTTGTCAAAATCCCTCATTATGCGTTTTTTTATGACCGCAGGCGCATTCTCGTTGTTCGGCACTATACTTTTCACAGTGCCGTCATCATTGTATGAAACATCATAAAATGACGGTACATATATGCCCTCAATCTTAACAAGTTTTTCAAGCAGCTCTTTTTTCGAGCGTTTGCCGTCAGCTTTCCAAGCCTTTATGACCTCGACCGTTTCATGCACTTGCTCTTCACCCTCGCCAAGCATGAAAAAATCAAATATATCGGCGATCGGCTCAGCATTATACGCGCATGGTCCTCCTCCGTATACAAGCGGATACTCCTCTCCCCGCTCTGCGGCAAGCACCGGAACATCTGCAAGCATAAGCATATTCACGATATTTGAATATGAAAGCTCATACTGAAGGGTAAACCCGAGAATATCAAAATGCGTTACTTCTTCGCCTGACTCAAGCGCAAAAAGACGCATACCGTGTTTTTTCATCTCTTGTTCCATATCATCCCACGGCGCGAAAACACGCTCGCACCATGTGTCATCACGATCATTCAAAGTGTGGTATATTATCTTCATACCGAGATGCGACATCGCTATCTCATAGACATCAGGGAAACAGAATCCAAAACGTATATCCACCGATGACGGATCCTTTATCACAGCATTAAGCTCGCCTCCCGTATAACGAGTAGGCTTCATTACTCCTGAAAGTATCTTATCTTTTAAAGTTATCATATCAGCGATCCTTTTTATTGTATTTTTTGATCAATATCCCGCCCGTCAGCATTCCAGGGCGCACGGATATACAACATCTCATGCTTTATTAGATTATACCACACACCGAGCATATTTTCAAGTTAAAATATATCAGCAGAATAAAGGTTTAAAGAAAAAACGGGATCAATGATCCCGCTATACCGTTCACACGCCAATACGCATAGGCTGTTGTCTTAAATTCAAAAAATTTCGTATCATATCCATCCCGCGCGGTGTTAGCACCGATTCCGGATGGAATTGGATACCATATATTGGCCGTGTCTTATGGCTTATTCCCATTATACAGCCATCGCTGCTCTCAGCTGTCACCTTCAAAACATCCGGCAAGGTTGACGGATCTATCACGAGTGAATGATATCTCCCCGCTTTCGCAGTCCTTCCAAGTCCGTAAAATATCGGGCAGCTCTCATCGATCTCTATCACGTCACTCTTTCCATGCATTATCCTCGGCGCATGGACTATCCTTGCGCCGAACGCCTCGCCAATAGCCTGATGTCCGAGGCATACGCCAAGAATAGGTATATCACCGGCACGCTTTACAAGCTCTCCGCATATCCCGGCTGAAGACGGATATCCCGGGCCTGGGGATAATACAATATGAGACGGTCCGAGAGCCAAGACCTCATCCGCGGTCACTATATCATTTCTGAATACGCGTATATCGCGTCTTTCTGTACCGATATACTGGCACAGATTATATGTGAAAGAATCATAATTATCTATTACAACGATCATCTTATCTCACCTGCTTCCTCTATTGCTTTCAGCATTGCCGATGCTTTGTTCACCGATTCCATATACTCAGCTTCCGGTTTTGAATCGTAAACTATCCCTCCGCCGGCCTGAACATACGCGTGACCGTTCTTGAACACCCCGGTGCGTATCGTTATACAGCTGTCAAAATTACCGTTGAAACTGATATATCCTATGGCTCCGCCGTAAGCGCCGCGCTTTTTTGTTTCAAGTTCATCTATTATCTCCATAGCTCGTATCTTAGGCGCACCCGACAGTGTCCCGGCAGGCAAAGCTGCCGCCAAAGCGTCAAAACAAGTCTTATCGCTTCTCAGCCTTCCTTCTATGTCTGATATAATGTGCATAACATGTGAGAAACACTCCACATACTTGAACCTTGTCACCTTAACGCTGCCGTATTCACTCACCTTGCCGACATCATTTCTGCCCAGATCAACGAGCATCGTGTGCTCGGCGATCTCCTTTTCATCGGACAGAAGATCCTTTTCAAGCGCAAGATCCTCCTCTACCGTTTTGCCGCGCGGACGCGTTCCCGCGATAGGTCCGGTCTGAACTATCCCGTTTTCCACTCTCACGAGCATCTCTGGAGACGCGCCAACGATACAGTGATCCTCAAAATTCAGATAATACATATAGGGAGACGGATTTATCCTGCGAAGTGCTCTGTACACATTGAACGGATCCACATCCGTTTCAACCGAAAATCGCTGTGATATGACGACCTGAAATATATCTCCGTCAGCTATATACTGTTTAGCGCGTCTTACTTTTGAACAAAACTCTTCCTTTGTCATATTTGAAACAGGACTCAATTTTATTTTCCGCGGTCTTTCTCCGCGTTTTAATCTCGAATAGTCCTCCATTTCCGCCTTGATCGCCTCAATTCGCAATTTTGCGGACTCATATTCAAATTCGATATTCTCTCCGGAGTGAATATTCACTATAATGTCTATTTTTCCGTTCACATGGTCAAAGGCAATTATCTCATCGGTAAACATAAAGTGCAGATCCGGCAGTCCGAGATCGTCCTCGTTGACGTTAGGCAGATCCTCATACTGCCTTATAATATCATAAGCAAAAAAACCGACCGCGCCTCCGCTGAATGAAGGCACATTATCAAGCTTCGGCGCGCGGTACAAATTTGTCAGCTTTTCAAGCTCCTCCATAGGACGTCCCGTCTTGCGTTCAACGCGCCCGTCCGGATAAATTGTTTCCATATTGCTCCCCGTCGCCGAAAACATTATAAAAGGATTCCTGCCGATAAATGAATACCGGGCAGTAACAAGACTGTTCCCCACACTCTCCAGCAAAAAGCTGTTCCCATTGGAAGCCATCCGTTTAAAAACGCTTATCGGAGTATCCATATCTCCAACGATCTCCGATACAAGCGGGATGATGCTGTAATCTTTTGCAAGTTCCTTGACTTGCTCAAGTGTTAAATTATACATGATCTTCTCTCCTCTCAGGGAAAATAAAAAAATCCGCAAAAAGCGGAACGGTCTACACCACATTTTATCTTTCCCGTCTCTGCTTTTCTAATCTAATCTTATCTAAATGACCCAAATCTCCTCTAAGACTCAGCGTCCACAGGATCCACCTGTATTTATATAATATCATATTCAGTCTTATATGTCAACATCAGAATCAAAAAAAGGAGCTGTCACATTAAGAATCGCATATGATTGCTCGATTTTAGATGCAGAACGAACAAAACGCGCCGACGGTGTATGTGTATACTCCGAGCGGCACGTTTTGTTCGTAGCAACATAGCATAAAAGCTATGTTGCGGTCTGCGCTAAAAGCAACAGCCTCCTGAGCTTAGCAACTGCATTATTCGCTTAAATATTCGTTCACAGCTTCCGCTGCCTCGCGTCCCTCACGGATCGCCCATACCACAAGGCTCTGTCCCCTGCGGCAGTCGCCTGCGGCAAATATACCCTTCATTGAAGTCTTATGAGTCGCCTCCGGCGCCTTGATATTTGACCGCGCATCCTTAGCGAGCGTAAGCTGATCAAGGAGTTCCTGCTCCGGTCCCAAAAATCCCATTGCAACAAGCACAAGATCACAGTCACGTACCTTTTCGCTGCCCGGTACCGGTACAGGCGCGCCTGTTTCCCAGCTTACTTCGACAGTATGGACTTTTGAAACACAGCCTTTTTCATCGCCTTCAATTTTTGTTATTGTAGTAAGGTATTCTCTCGGATCCTTGCCGAATACATATATCGACTCTTCCTGACCGTAATCGGTCTTCTTGAGTCTCGGCCACTCAGGCCACGGATTACCCGCTGTTCGTTTCTCGGGAAGCTCAGGCATTATCTCGAGCTGCGTGACACTCCTGCAGCCATGCCTTATTGAGGTCCCGACACAGTCCGTGCCGGTGTCACCGCCGCCCACGATTATAACGTTCTTATCACGCGGATCGATGAACTGTCTGTCCTTAAACTCTGAATCCAACAAACTCTTTGTATTCTTCGAGAGAAAATCTACCGCGTAATGCACGCCTTTTAGTTCCGCGCCCGGAACAGTAAGCGGTCTCGGACGTGTGGAGCCGATGCACAGCACGACCGCGTCAAACTCGTCAACAAGCTTTACCACAGGATAATTCTTTCCTATTTCGGTATTGGTCTTAAACACAACACCCTCTTCTTTCATAAGCTCTGCTCTGCGCTCAACTATCTTTTTATCGAGCTTCATATTCGGTATACCGTACATTAGGAGTCCGCCTACTCTGTCATGTCTTTCAAAAACGGTGACCTTATGCCCCATCTGATTAAGCATATCAGCACACGCCAATCCGGCGGGTCCGCTCCCCACTACAGCCACACGCTTCTCAGTCGAGCGTGCCGGGATCCTCGGCTTTACCTTGCCCTCCGCAAACATCGTATCTATGATGTGACACTCGATATTTTTTATGGTAACAGCCGGGTCATGCATTCCAAGCGTGCATGATCCCTCGCACAGAGCGGGACAAACACGTCCCGTGAATTCCGGGAAGTTCGCAGTGAGCGAAAGCCTTTTGTAAGCCTCCTCCATATCGCCTCTGTAAACAAGATCATTCCATTCCGGAATAAGGTTGCTTAGAGGACATCCTATAGAAGTCCTGCCTATCTGCATACCGGCATGACAAAACGGAACTCCGCAGTCCATGCACCTTGCTCCCTGGAGCTGAAGCTTTTCTATATCGAAATGAGTATGAAATTCATTCCAGTCCTTGATTCTCTCTTCAGGCGGTCTGTCCTCCGGAAGAGCTCTCTTATATTCTAAAAATCCGGTTGGTTTACCCATCGTATATCAAATCCTTTCACAACGAATGCGGCGCGCCGACGCCTTTCCGGCGCGCCGTTTTATTCTCAGCCTACCTTTTTGCCCGTTACGTTCTCAAAAGCCGTAAGCATAGCGTCCTCATACGGCACGCCT
>CAJFNT010000110.1 GCA_904395315.1 uncultured Clostridia bacterium | reverse complement strand
CATCAAAACACTACATTCTATATTATATATCAAAACACAAGCAAAATCAAGAAAAATTTTAAAACTTCTTTACGTAATCGGCGAAATATGATAAAATAGATATATACAGACAAAAAAACAGACTTTTTTTAGAAACGTACAACAAATAAACAGGAGAAAACACCATGATATATTCCGAAAACATAGACAAGATCTGCGCCTACTGCCGCCACGCCGAGCCGACTGCCCCCGACGCGGAAAGGACGCAATGCGCGCTGTACAAAAAAGAGGTCGGCAAGACCGACCCCGCATGCGGTAAATACATATACGACATATTCAAGCGCCCCGTGCGGCGAAAGAAGCGGCTAAAGACCGACTTCTCCGCCAAGGACTTTAAGCTGTAAACCAAATTAATACATACCTTCATTCGTCACACTCAAAAAATTTCTGAAAGATAAAAGTCAAAAAATATAACAACATCACCCATTTGAAACTGTCCTTCCCACTCCTTCCGAAAGCGCGGCGAACTCCGATATCGACAGTGTTTCACCGCGTCGGCGCGGGTCTATCCCCAGAGACTCCAGTATCTCAGTCAGAGCCGCCTTCCCGTGAGGGAAATTTGCGGCAAGGCAATTCAAAAGCGTCTTTCTCCGCTGTGAAAACGCCGCCTTTACCGTTCTGAAAAACATCTTTTCATCACTGACCTCAACGCTCGGCTTGTCAAGGACACGCAAACGCAGCACCGCGCTGTCGACCTTTGGCTGCGGTACGAACAAATTCGCCGGCACTACGCATATGAGTTCAGGTCTTGTGAAATATTGACACATGACCGTCAACGCCCCGTAATCTTTAGAGCCGGGGCCGGCGCTTATCCGCTCCGCGACCTCTTTCTGGACCATTACCACTATGTTCTTCACCGAAAGTCTTGACTCAAGCAGCTTCGTTATTATCGGTGTCGTTATATAATACGGCAAATTCGCAGCAATACTCACAGGTTTGTCTCCAAATTCATCTTCTATAAGCTTTGCCATATCAGTCTTCATTACATCGGCATTTATTACCTTTATATTATCGTGATCGGACATAGTGTCCTTCAATACCGGTATCAGCCGTTCATCTATCTCAAGCGCCACGACCTTTTCCGCTCTCTCCGCCAGCTCATCGGTGAGAACTCCGAACCCGGGACCTATCTCTATAGCTCCGTATTCGATCTCAGCCGACTCGGCAATATGTTCAAGTATCTCTTTAGATGTAAGAAAATTCTGTCCCAGCCCTTTCTTAAATGTAAACCCATATTTAGATGCTATATTTTTAATAACAGTCGGTGAGGCAAGATACATACTAAATTCCCCTTTCTATTGGCGTTTTTAACGACCGCCCAAAATTCCTAAACCTATCAATTTATCTTTACACTTGTCTGAATGATCCCTCAAACGGCGCTTCTATGCATATCTTTTTCCGCGAAAGCCCCGGGAGCCGCATGTCCTCATCAAACGCAAACTCAAGTTTTACGCTCCAAAGCGACTGCCTGAACTTTTTGCCATGTCCTCCATACTTTGTATCACCTAAAAGCGGGAATCCGGCATTCGCAAACTGCGAGCGTATCTGATGCGTTCTTCCCGTATGAAGCTCAACTTCAACAAGAGAACAATCTTTCCCCCGCGCTTTTACCCGATAGCTGAGGCTCACGCGTTTTGAGGCTGAATCATCATCTTTTCCTATCCTTGTGACTTTGCCCTTCCTTACGGCGTATCCCTCGAGTCTGCCATGATCTTCCGGAAAGCCCTCTACGACTGCCATGTAAGTTTTTCTCACTTCGCCTGAACGAATATGCTCGTTCACAGCCCTGAGCGCCCGCGCATTTTTTGCGGCTATCACCAGCCCTCCTGTATTCCTGTCAAGACGATTACACAGCGCGGGGCTGAAAGTCTGTTCAAGCTCAGGTTCATATTCACCCTTGTCATACAAATAGCTTTTGATCATATCTATAAGAGTTGCGTCGCCGCCGTTTTCATCCGCATGAGACAACACGCCGACAGCCTTATTCACAACCAATATGTTATCATCTTCATACGCAATATCCAGTTTGTATTTTGTATATTTAAAGTTTCTTTCCGTTTCAAAAAACTCATCCTTAAAATATAATGCAAGTTCATCCCCGCTGTGAAGCTGCACAGAACCATCTTTTACATGTTTTCCGTTTATACGCACACAGTTTTTCCTCAGCCCTTTATACATCATTGACTTTGGAAGCTTTGGCATAGCTTTAGCCATAAATCTATCAAGTCTTTGACCCGAATCATTATCGTTTACAATAATCCTCCGCATTTCTACCTCCAGTAATCTATAATTTCATTCACAGATAAATACGGAACATCTATATTCTAACACAATAGGAACATGTTTGCAAGATGCTCTGCAAAAAAAGAGATATCTCCCATAAGGAAGATATCTCCGGTTTGAACAAAATCTCAATTACATCTTAAAGCGATTATTTATTTGTAAGAATAGCAAGCTCTGTATCCTTGTCAAAGAAATGTACTTTGTTCATATCGAATCCAACCTTGATCGTATCATTGATCTTAGCCGTTGAACGCTGGTTAACTCTTGCTGTGAACTGAACGCCATTGATAAGGAGATAGAGATATGTCTCAGCACCCATCATTTCTGTAACTTCTACGAATGCATTACATACCGCATCAGGATAAGCAGAAAGGAAAGCTGCTTCATCATGTATCTCTTCAGGTCTTACACCCATTACTACTTCCTTACCGACATACTTCTGGAGACCTGCATTGTTTGCCTTACCCTCCGGGATCTTCATTGACTCATTGCCAAACTCTGCGTAGAGATCGCTGCCCTTCTTAACAAGCTTAACGTTAATGAAGTTCATCTGCGGTGAACCGATGAATCCTGCAACGAACTGGTTGCAGGGTGTGTTGTAAAGATTTGACGGTGTATCGATCTGCTGAACGATACCATCCTTCATAACAACGATCCTTGTACCCATCGTCATAGCCTCTGTCTGGTCATGTGT
>CAJFNT010000109.1 GCA_904395315.1 uncultured Clostridia bacterium | reverse complement strand
TTCTACGAAAATCTCCACCGCTCCACCTTGACAAAGGAGACATGACCATCTTTTGGAATATGTCACACATCATTGACTTCTACACAACCAAAAAGCAAATTTATATAATTAATTTACTTGACATAGACACGCAACTATGATAAAATTATAGTGATAATTTTATATAAGTTAGGTGATAATCATGAAAAAAATAATATCATGTATTATAGCTGCATCGGCTGTTTGCTTTTCGACAGCTGCTTTGGCTGATACTCCGAAAGTGTTTTTGAATGGCACTGAGATGACATTTGACGAGCAGCCTTATATATCTGAGGATCGGACGATGGTTCCGTTCAGAGCGATTTTTGAGGCTGTTGACGCGGATGTTATCTGGGATGAGGAAACCCAAACAGTAATTGCGGTTAAGCAGAATGATACTGAAAGCACAAGTATTACACTGCAGATCGGCAGAACTGAAGCATTCGTAAACGAACAAAAGATCACACTTGACAAGGCTGCGGAAATAACAAATGATTATACATTTGTGCCGCTAAGGTTTGTTATGGAGTCTCTGGGTGCCGATGTAGAGTGGGATAATGATAACTACTCGGTGATCATTACCACTGAATAAGATTAAGAGCGCCGCTGTAAGTGGTAGTGGATCAATCTGCAACGGCGTTTTTTTATTGAATTATCGTTTGCACGATTTAGATTTTTGGAGGTTAGATTAGTTATGAGATCAGATGAGAAATCAGTTAAGAAAAAAGGAAGATATGGTGAATTCGGAGGACAATATGCTTCAGAGACCCTGATGAATTCGCTTATAGATCTTGAAGAGGCATTTGAAAAATATAAAAACGATGAAGATTTTTTAAATGAGCTTAATTATTATCATAAACAGTACACGGGTCGTCCATCTCTTTTGTATTATGCGGAAAAGATGACAAAAGATCTCGGCGGAGCAAAGATATATTTAAAACGCGAGGACCTTAATCACACAGGTGCGCATAAGATCAATAACGTTATAGGCCAGTGCCTCTTGGCGAAGAGGATGGGCAAGAAAAAAGTTATTGCAGAAACAGGTGCCGGACAGCATGGAGTAGCTACCGCGACTTTTGCAGCGGTACTCGGAATGGATTGTGATGTGTACATGGGGAAGGAAGATACTGAGCGCCAATCGTTAAATGTATTTCGTATGGAGCTTTTAGGCGCAAAGGTACATCCTGTCACATCGGGGTCTGCTGTGCTTAAAGATGCGACAAATGAGGCGATGCGTCAGTGGACTTCAACGGCGGATGAATCGTTTTATGTCCTTGGTTCAGCGGTCGGTCCTCATCCGTATCCTGAGATAGTTAAATACTTCCAAAGCATAATCTCAAAAGAGACAAAACAGCAGATACTTGAGGCTGAGGGAAGACTTCCGGATGCCGTTATGGCATGCGTGGGCGGAGGCTCGAACGCGATTGGCATGTTCGCTGATTTCATTGACGAGCCGGGTGTAAAGCTCTATGGCGCAGAAGCAGCGGGAGAAGGTGTTGACACTGATAAGACGGCTGCTACCATATCATGCGGAAGTGTCGGTGTATTGCACGGAATGAAATCTATATTCCTGCAGGATAATGGCGGGAATATTTTACCGGTGTATTCTATTTCAGCAGGACTTGACTATCCAGGCATCGGACCGGAACATGCTATGCTTGCAAAAACAGGCAGGGCAACATATCTGCCGATAACAGATGCGGAGGCAGTAGATTCGTTCGTATATCTGTCTAAAACAGAAGGTATCATACCGGCGATAGAGTCGGCACATGCTATAGCATTGGCGCGAAAGATCGCACCGAAGATGAGTAAAGACGAGATCCTCGTCGTATGTCTGTCAGGGCGTGGCGATAAGGACGTATACTCAGTTGCAAAATATCTTGGACGCAATGTCGAGGAAGCATAAAAATATTTGGTAAAAGGAGAGCTGCAGATTGGACAAGGCAAAGATCGACCGTATCAATGAGCTTGCAAAGAAGTCAAAGACGCAAGGGCTCACAGCTGAGGAAAAGGAAGAACAAAACAATTTGAGACATGAATATCTTGCTCTTGTCCGACGCAACTTCAAGGCTCAGCTCGATTCTATAAGGTTTACTGACGATCCTGTTTAAAAGCGGGACCGATCAAATATATTTTGAAATCAAAAGCCGGAGCGGATAAATATATCTGAGCGGCTAAGCAGAAAAGAGGTTAATATAATGGCATTAGTTATTCCCAAGGAATATCGGTCCGTACTCGATCGAAGAACTACGGAGACCGCGATCAAATTTATAAAAGACACATTTCAGAAGGAACTTTCCAAAGCGATGAATCTTCAGCGTGTAACTGCTCCGCTGTTTGTGAGACCTGAAACAGGTCTTAATGATAATCTTAACGGCGTTGAGCGTCCTGTGTCTTTTGACGCTCCGTGCATAGGCGGCGCAACACTTGAGATCGTACATTCGCTTGCAAAATGGAAGCGCCTTACTTTGGGCAAATATGGCTTTGAACCCGGAGAAGGACTTTACACGGATATGAATGCTATACGCCGCGATGAGGAAGTGGATAATCTGCATTCAATGTATGTTGACCAATGGGATTGGGAAGCTGTTATAAATAAGGAAGACAGAGAGTTGGCAACACTCAAAAATACAGTCAAAAAGATATATGCGGCAATGAAAGATACAGAGCGTAAAGTATGCGAAAAGTTTGACGGGCTTGAGGCAAAGCTGCCTGATGATATAGTTTTCATAACGACTCAAAAGCTCGAAGACATGTATCCTGACGATGAGCCGAAAGAGCGTGAGAATAAATTTTTGCGTGAGAACGGAGCCGCTTGTATCATGCAGATCGGAAAAGTGCTTGCATCTGGCCAGCGTCATGACGGTCGTGCTCCTGATTACGATGATTGGGAACTCAATGCGGATATCGTAGTTTATTATCCGTTGCTTGACTGCGCTTTTGAGCTTTCAAGCATGGGTATAAGAGTAGATGAGAATTCACTTGTTTCTCAGATCGAAGAAGCAGGCTGCAATGACAGGCTTGAGTTGGATTTTCATAAGATGATCCTCAATAAAGAGTTGCCGTATACTATAGGCGGCGGTATCGGTCAGTCACGTCTTTGTATGTTTATGCTTAATAAGGCACATATAGGCGAGGTCCAGCAGTCGGTTTGGCCTGATGATATGATCAACACATGTAAAGAAGCGGGCATTGACCTGTCATAAGCAGAAATCAGAGATATTTATTTGCGTCTCTGTAAAATCAAAATATCCAAAGGGGATTGAAATGAAAACAACAGTAAAAGAATTATTCCGTAATATGAATGAATACGGCGGCAAGGAAGTGACTGTTTCCGGTTGGGTGCGTACTATACGTTCATCAAAAAGTTTCGGATTCATTGAGTTGAACGATGGAAGCTTTTTCTCATCTATCCAAGCAGTTATTGAGGATTCAAAGCTTGAGAATTATGGCGAGATCACCAAGCTAAATGTCGGCGCTGCTATTACGGTAACAGGTATACTTGAACTCACTCCGGGAGCTAAGCAGCCAATGGAGATAAAAGTATCAGAAGTTATTGTAGAAGGAGGATCCACTCCGGATTATCCTTTGCAGAAAAAAAGGCACTCATTTGAGTATCTTCGTACAATAGCGCATTTGAGACCGAGAACAAATACATTTTCGGCAGTGTTTAGAGTTCGTTCGATGATAGCGTATGCTATTCATAAGTTCTTTCAGGAAAGAAATTTTGTATATGTTCACACGCCGATCATCACAGGCAGTGACTGTGAGGGCGCCGGAGAAATGTTCAGGGTAACTACTCTTGACATGGATAATATTCCAATGAAAGACGGAAAGGTCGATTACTCTCAGGATTTCTTTGGTAAAAGCACGAATCTTACAGTAAGCGGTCAGCTCAATGTCGAAACATATTGTATGGCGTTCAGAAACGTATATACTTTTGGACCGACATTTAGAGCTGAAAATTCAAACACCACACGTCATGCCGCTGAGTTCTGGATGATCGAGCCAGAGATTGCGTTTGCAGATCTGAATGATGATATGGATCTTGCTGAGGATATGCTGAAGTATATAATTAATTATTGCCTTGAGAACGCTCCTGAAGAAATGGAATTTTTCAACAAATTTGTGGATAAAGGGCTCCTTGAACGCCTTCATAATGTAGTATCAAATAAATTTGAACGCATAACGTATACAGAGGCAATAGATATATTAAGCAAAAATAACGACAATTTCAGTTACAAGGCAGAATGGGGATGTGATCTTCAAACAGAGCATGAGCGCTATCTTACTGAGACCGTGTTCAAGCGACCTGTGATGGTCACGGATTATCCAAAAGAAATTAAGGCGTTCTATATGAAGCTTAATGATGATCATAAAACTGTGGCTGCTGTTGATGTACTTGTTCCCGGAATAGGTGAGATCATAGGAGGAAGCCAAAGGGAAGAAGATTATGAAGTCCTTGTTTCGAGAATGAATGAGATGGGATTGGATCCGAAAGACTATGATTGGTATCTGGATCTTCGAAAGTATGGTACAAATAAACATGCAGGCTTCGGGCTGGGCTTTGAAAGAGCGGTCATGTATATAACAGGAATGCAGAATATACGTGATGTTCTTCCGTTCCCGCGTACAGTAGGAACAGCAGATTTCTAAAGCTGAAAGGAAGCGTATCATAATATGAAATACTTGTATTTTATAGTCGCAGCGGCTGCGCTGATATTATCTTATCGTTACAGTTGGATATTGGGTATTATAGTTTCTTTGGTATTGCTGCTTTATGTGATATATTATTATTTGCCCCAGATTTACAGGGCAAAGGGTAGGCAATATTTCAATGAGGGAAATTATTCGGCTGCAAAACGCATGTTCAAAAAAGCGGTCGATACTGGTCATGCTAAGGGCGATATACGAATGGAATATTCGTATATTCTATTGAGGACCGGAGATGTTGATGAGGCAGAGCAGATAGTGAACAATATGCTTTGTTATAAAATAAAACCGGAATATCGCGGCAGAGCAATAATTCAGCGCTGTATGTGTTATTATAAAAAAGGTGAGCTCGACGAGGCGCTTGAGGACGGCATGGAGCTGTTCAATGAAGGCTACAGAAGCATAATGCTTTATGGTATGCTGGGGTTCTTTAAAATACTTAAAGATCCAATAAGTCAGGAAACTTTTGATTTTTGCCTTGAGGCTTATGATTATGCTGATGACGACAGAGATATCTGTGACAATATGCTTATTTGTTATTACAACAGAGGAAAATACGAAGAAGCTAAAGAGATATCAGACAAAGTACTCGAAAAAAATCCGAAATTCGTTGAAGCATGGTATCATGGCGCACAGGTTGATTACAAGTTGGGACATTATACCGAGGCGCTTCAGAAACTTGAAAAAACAAAGAGCTGTAACCGCTCATATATGACAACGATATCTGAATTAGAAGTTGAAAAACTTAAAAATGAGATAATGCAGAAGATCGGCAGCAAAGACGCGGAGACGCAGAAGCTTTCCGATACTAACGAGGATGCAGAAAACGCATCCAAGTGAATTTAATTGTATTTTAATATACGGCTGTGATCAGATCGCAGCCGTATATCTGTAATAGGACATGATCAGAGAGGAACGAACACTATGAAACCGCTTGCGGATAGGATAAGGCCGTTATCTATAGATGATGTGGTCGGACAGCGACATCTTTTAGCGCCTGGCAGATTACTGCGAAGGATAATTGAAAATAATGAAATACCAAATATGATATTTTACGGCCCGAGCGGAGTAGGGAAGACAACTGTCGCAAATATCATCTCGGCGCGCACCGGAAAAACGCTCCACCGCCTCAATGCGACAACAGCATCCGTTGCTGACATAAAGAATATCGTTTCAACACTTGATACGTTTCTTGCACCTGACGGCATTTTGCTTTATCTTGATGAGATACAGCATTTTAACAAAAAGCAGCAGCAATCGCTTCTTGAATTTATGGAAAACGGTAAAATAACGCTTATAGCAAGCACGACCGAAAATCCGTATTTCTATGTGTATAATGCCGTGCTTTCAAGAAGCATTGTTTTTGAGTTCAAACCGGTATCTCTAAAAGACATTGAGAAAGCTCTTTACCGCGCGGTTGATCGTTTTGCAGAAGAACTGCATATTTCAGACGGCATTAAAACAGATCCCTACGCAATAAATTACATTGCGGAATCGGCAAATGGGGATGTCAGAAAAGCATTGAATTCTCTTGAGGCTGTTTTTCTGGCGCTTCCGGCAGGAAATGCTGAAATAACTCTCGAGTACGCTGAGCAGGCGTCGCAGAAAAAGGCTGTAAGATATGATAAAAATGGTGACAGTCATTACGATGTCTTGTCTGCGTTCCAGAAATCGATACGAGGATCTGATCCCGATGCGGCAGTGCATTATCTTGCGCGGCTCGTGTCGGTGGGTGATCTTCAGAGCATATGCAGAAGACTCCTTGTAATGGCCTCAGAGGATATCGGGCTTGCATATCCTATGGCTGCCGTAATAGTTAAAGCTTGTGTTGATTCAGCTCTTCAGCTGGGGTTCCCGGAAGCGAGGATACCGCTTTCTGAAGCTGCGATACTTCTTGCAACAGCGCCGAAGTCGAATAGTGCTATAAGCGCGATAGAAACGGCTATGTCAGATATAGAAAATATGGATACAGGTGATGTGCCTGAACATTTGAAGGATGCACACTATTCGGGTTCTGTCAAACTGGGACATGGAAATGATTACATTAATCCTCATGCGTATCCGATGCATTACATAAAACAACAGTATTTGCCCGATAATATCAAGGATAAAGTGTATTATACATTCGGTGATAATAAGACTGAGCAGGCCGCCAAAGAATATCGAAGGCGGATAACCGGCTCATCAAACAACGGAAAGGATAAATGATATGAAGGACGGTTTTATCAAACTCGCCGCGGCTACAACTGATATAAAAGTTGCCGATACGGAATTTAATACGGAAAATATAATAAGTACGATCAAAGAAGCTGCTGCAAACGGCGCAAAATTGATCGTATTTCCTGAGCTTTGTATAACTGCGTATACCTGCTCGGATCTTTTTTTGCAAAATTCGCTTTTGAACGGAGCTCTTCGCGGGCTTGAAAAGATCAAGACCGAAACGGCTGACCTTGATATAACTGCAGTAGTCGGACTTCCTTTGGAGCTTGAAAATACTCTTTATAATTGTGCGGCAGTTGTAAACCGAGGCAGCATAAGGGGGATAGTTCCAAAGCTCAATATACCCAATTACAGTGAATTTTATGAGCTTAGACACTTTAAAGAAGGACAAAAAGAAGTGAAAATGCTCGATTTCCTTGGGGAAGAAGTACCGTTTGGGTCGAATATACTTTTTACTTCAGATACAATGCCGAACTTTTGTCTTGGAATTGAACTTTGCGAGGATCTGTGGACAGTGACTCCTCCGTCAAACGCGCATGCTCTTGCGGGTGCTACTATAATTGCTAATCTTTCGGCGTCTGATGAGCTTATCTCGAAAGCGGAATATCGTGAAATGCTTGTCAAAAGCCAGTCAGCAAAGCTTTTTGCTGTTTATATGTATGCTGACGCCGGATGGGGTGAATCTACCACAGATCTTGTGTTTGCCGGCGATGATATGATATGTGAAAATGGAACTGTACTGGCGCGCTCCGAAAGATTTTCAAATTCATGCGTATATGCTGTGGCAGATCTGGAAAGACTAACCTCTGAGAGGAGAAAGACAACCACTTTTAAATGCGAAAGAAGAAAAGATTACACATATGTTGAGCTTAAAATGGATCTTACCGATACGCCGAATGAACGCTATGTTGACAGCACTCCTTTTGTTCCGTCCGGCAAAAAGCAACGAGAGGAACGCAGCGAGGAGATACTGAAGATACAGTCAATGGGACTGGCTAAGAGGATAGAACACGCACATGCTTCAACAGCTGTTATAGGTGTAAGCGGAGGTTTGGATTCCACGCTTGCGCTTCTTGTAACTGTTCGCGCATTTGACGCTCTGAATCGTGACAGAAAAGGGATATATGCGGTCACGATGCCGTGTTTCGGCACTACGAGCAGGACGTATAATAATGCTGTAAACTTTGCAAGATCGCTTGGTGTAACGTTTATGGAAGTGCCGATCAGGGATGCTGTTATGCAGCATTTTAAAGATATAGGTCAGGATCCGGAAAAATATGATGTGACATTTGAAAACTGTCAAGCACGTGAGCGGACTCAGGTACTGATGGATATAGCGAACAAAACGGGCGGAATGGTCGTCGGGACAGGTGATTTATCTGAGATGGCGCTTGGTTGGGCTACGTATAACGGTGACCATATGAGTATGTACGCGGTCAATGCCGGAGTGCCGAAAACGCTCATTCGATATCTTGTTGATTATGAGTCAGAACGTACCGGAAATGAGGCGCTTAAAACCACGCTTCGTGACATCCTTGATACACCTGTAAGCCCCGAGCTTTTACCGCCTAAAGATGGAGAGATCTCGCAGAAGACAGAGAATATCGTCGGCCCTTATGAGCTGCATGATTTCTTTTTGTACTATTTGCTGCGATATGGATACAGACCTTCGAAGATACTCCGTCTTGCAGAAATAGCATTCAGTGGTCAGTATGACAGAGAATTTATTCTCATCTGGCTCAAGACTTTTTATACAAGATTCTTCCGCCAGCAATTTAAACGTTCATGTATGCCGGACGCTCCCAAAGTCGGTTCGGTTGCTCTTTCTCCGAGAGGCGATTGGCGTATGCCGTCAGATGCCTCAGAAAATTTGTGGAAGAGCGAGCTTGAAAAATTATGATATATGTTTGCCCTTCCGCGCAAAGGAGATGATCTATTGTGTCGAAGGGCAAATTTTGTCTTATATTGTCCGCTGTTTTATACGGAATATCACCTGTTCTTGCTTCGATCGCATACCGAGGAGGCATAAATGGTATAACACTTACTTTTCTGCGCAGTACCATAGCCGTACCTGTTCTTTTTGCAATAATCAAGGCTGACAAGCGCCCGCTTAAACTGCCGAAAGGGCCTTTTTTGAATATCATGGCTCTTGGTGTTTTCGGAGGCGCTCTTCCTATACTTCTTTTGTATCTCTCATACGGGTTTATATCAACAGGTCTCGCGACAACGCTGCATTTTATTTACCCTATAGTTACTGTGATAGCATCTGCGGTGATATATCGCGAACGTATGCCGAGGATAATGCTCAGCGCTGTTGTGCTTGTCACAGTCGGTATTTTCATGTTTAGTGACATCGATGTCAAGTCAGATAAGATAGGGATAATACTTGCATTGCTTTCCGGACTATTCTACAGCTTCTATGTGATATTTATCGATAAGTCAGGCCTCGACAGACTTGATTATATGGTCTTGACATTTTATATCATGATCATTATGAGCAGTTCAACTCTTATTTTTGGGATTGCAACAGGGAGCCTTTCATTTGATTTCTCACCTCTTTCATGGAGCGTTGCAGCAGTAATATCTTTTGCCGTTACTCTGGGAGCCATGCCGCTGTTCCAAGCGGGAGTGCGCTATGAGGGCGCTTCTGCCGCCGGAATACTTTCTACAGTAGAGCCTGTCACCAGTGTTGCTTTGGGTGCTATATTTTTGGGTGAGCGTGTGGAAACCGGACAGATAATGGGTGCGGCTATGATACTTTTCGGAGTTATTCTTGCTGAGCGCGGGCTGAAGAAAAAAGAAAATACACCCGCCTTGCATTAACCGTTTATAAGTGCTGCGGCTATGGCGTTCGCAATATATCCGCCGGCTGTCTTTGCTTCTTCAAGACTGTTACCGTTGCTTCCTATCTCTAAAAGAAGACTGCCGCGGGTAACATGCATATTGAATCTTTCACGTCTTAGATTTATTGGGCGCATGAGTCCCGGGTACATTATTTCAGCCGCGTTTTGGATCTTGCACGCAAGCGTTAAATTATCGCGCCAATACGGATGATAAAGCCCCATGCTGTCCGTGCCAAGCACAAGCATCACCTGAGCGGTTTCCATACCGTTAATGTTGGCGGCAACACGAAGCTTTGATCCGTCATTGTATATGTAAGCGTCTCTATGTACATCGAGAACAACTTTGATTGAAGGATATTGCTCCATGTTCTTGTTTATCGTTTCCAATGTTCTTGTGTACGCGCTTTGATATGTTGGATAGTCATGGATGGTCGTATCATGGATCGTTTGTATACCATGACTTTCAAGTGTTTGGGCAATGACATCTCCGACCGCGCACATATTATAGTCTGGATTGGTTGTGCGCTCAGACTCTCCGCTCATAGCGTCGCCATCGAAGCATTCAGTCGTATGAGTATGGACGATGAGCACTTCAGGGCCGTCATATGTCAGTTTTGTCGCAAGTTCCGCAGCGCACATTGAGTCCAGATCAACATTATAATTTGTAGCATTATTTATTTCAAGCCCAACAGAGTTAGTTATCTCCTCATGCGATGGAAGCTGTGCCGCTGCAGTTTTTTGCTCGTTTTGCCCATTTTGCTCATTTGGAGATTCTGTGATCGTTTCTGTGGGAGAAATATCAGGTGTATCCGCATCGACGGGCTCATCGGTGGAGCCTGCCGCCTCTCCTATAGCTGATGACGCGCTGTTTAATATCGTATCCGGCTTGTCCGTATCAAACCCTATTATCTTTTTGATAATATCTTTTAAACTTGTTTTATCATCCTCCTCTGGCAGAACATCATCTATTATAGTCTTGTACATCTCATCTTCTGCAGATGAGTATGCTGCGACAGCTTCCTGCTCGTTATTATTGTCTGTATTGTCCCCGCTGAACACTATTGCTGCGGTCACAGACAGAGCTGCCGCTGCCGCAACAGCGATCCCGGCTATATATATCTTTTGCTTTGTTATGATAAATGTCCTGAATTTTTTCATTTTATATATATTGGCTCCTTTCGCATTTCTTGTCTTCTCATGTTTGTCCGTATTCTATAATACGTACCTGTGTTTCAATTTATGCTTGATTATTTTTTGTTATTAGTGTATAATAGATAGGAAAAGAAAATGACGATACGGAGGTTTTGAGGATGGATGTCACTGCTATGACTAAAAAAGAGCTTATGGAATTGATCGAGCTGAATAGAGATGAACCGAGTAGCGAACTCCTCAACGAGGCCGCATCTGTGCGTGATAAAGTCTATGGCAGACATATTTTTGTGCGCGGCCTGATAGAATTTACAAATCACTGCAAAAACAACTGCTTATATTGCGGTATACGAAGCGCAAACACAAAAGTTCATCGCTACCGACTAACAAAGGATGAGATAATGTCATGTGTCAAAGAGGGAACCTCGCTTGGATTTTCAACATTCGTTCTTCAGGGCGGGGAGGATTTATATTATTCCGATGATGTTTTGGCTGATATCATATATTCGATAAAGGAGTATGCGCCGGGATGTGCCGTTACCCTTTCAGTCGGTGAAAGGTCTTATGAAAGCTATAAGCGTTTAAAATCAGCGGGGGCCGACAGATACCTCTTGCGTCATGAAACTGCATCGGAAGATCACTATAATATGCTTCATCCATCGTCTATGTCATTTAGGAATAGGATCAAATGCCTGTATGATCTTAAAAATTTGGGATATCAGGTAGGCGCGGGATTTATGGTGGGATCGCCGTATCAGACGAGCGCAAATTTGGCAGACGATCTTTTATTTTTGAAAGAGCTTGAACCGCATATGGTTGGTATCGGTCCGTTCATTTCGCAGGCGGACACTCCTTTCCGCGGTGAGCCTGACGGGACACTTGAGTCGACACTAACGATGCTCGCCCTTGTCCGTCTGATGCTGCCGCGCACATTGCTGCCGGCAACTACCGCGCTCGGTACCATAGACAGCCATGGAAGGGAAAAAGGGTTCGATGCAGGCGCAAACGTAGTTATGCCTAATTTGTCTCCAAGTGACAGACGAAAGGATTATGCGCTTTATGACAATAAACTGTGCACCGGAGCGGAATCTGCCGAGAAGATAAATGATCTCAAAACTATTATAGAGAATGCCGGATATATCATGGATATGGGCAGAGGCGATTCTCTTGTAAACAGTGAGCAATGAAAGGATATTATATATGAGTATTAACAGTAAGCAATCCGTTAAATGTCCGCAATGCGGACAAATGTCAGACGTAACAGTATGGAACTCGATAACTGTAAGCGACAGTCCGGATCTTAAGACTGATCTTCTTGCGGGAAAAGTAAATATGTTTCGCTGCCCGTCATGCAGTCATACCGCATTGATGCCGACACCAATGCTTTACCATGACGAGGCAAAAAGGCTGATGATATCGTTCTCGCCTACAAATGATCCTGTATTGAAACAACAGCTGTTCGACAATGTAAAGAATTCATCGCGTGAATCGGGAGAGCTTGAAAAACTTATAGGTTATAATCTTCGGTTTATCACTGATTATAACGAGCTGCTTGAAAAAATATTGATATTTGATAACGGATTCAACGACAAAGCGATAGAGGTCATCAAGCTAATGATACTTTCACAGGATGTGGATAAATCAGAACAGCGTATATGCAGATTTGGAAAATGCGAGAATGGATCCATCGAATTCATGATACATGACTTTATCGAAAATAATATATATACTTCGTCTGTGCCTGAGGATACGTACGATAAGATATATAACAGCTTGATAGAATCAGGCATGAAACCGTATTCATTTGACTGGGAAGTTGTAGACTCGTCGTATGCTACACGGCTGTTAAATGGATTTAACAACGATCTGTAATTTTGATATTGCAAAGCAGACTCGAATATGATACAATTATGGTATATAAAATTTGATAAGCAGGTGGTATTTTGATTAACATAACCGCAAAAACGAAAAAACTCGGAATAATAGGTTATCCTATTGAGCATAGCTTTTCACCGAGAATGCACAATTATATTTCTGAAAAAATGAATAATGATTACATATATGTTGGTTTTTCAGTTGCGCCGGATGATCTCGGCGATGCCGTAAGAGGTATGAGAGCGCTTGGCATATGCGGTATGAATGTGACTGCTCCGCATAAGACAGAGGTGATGCGGTATCTTGATAATATAGATCCGCGCGCGGCTCGGCTTGGATCGGTAAACACGGTAGTGAATAGAGATGGTGATCTTACCGGGTATAATACGGACAGTGAAGGTTTTTTTGCAGCGCTTCGTCACAGTGGTATAGATGTACACGGAAAACGCGTGCTTGTTATGGGATGCGGTGGTGTTGTAAAACCAACGCTGATGCGCATGATGGAAGAGAAACCGGGTTCTGTAACACTTTTAAACAGAACAAAATCAAAAGCTGAAAGAATGGCGGAGCAGATCTTAAAAGAAACAGGATACAGTATAGAAACAAAGCCGGATGATCTTAAGTTTGATGTAGTTATAAATATGACCTCAGCAGGTATGGAACCTCAGGAGGATGTTTTGCCGACGGATCTCATAGATGAGCTTGGAACGATGGACTTTATAGATAAAAACACTGCTGCTGTGGATATGATATATAATCCGTCTAAAACAAGATTTTTGCGTGAATCGGAAAAACGAGGCGCGAAAATATTGAATGGCCTTGATATGCTTATATACCAGGGATTGATAGCATATGAGCTGTTTACCGATACAAAACTACCTGAATGCATGGCGGATGATATACGCCGAGACGTTTTCGGCGTGGGAAAGGAAGGGATCATTTGATATGAATATAGTTCTTACCGGCTTCATGGCGTCGGGAAAAACTGAGATATCAAAGGCTATTGCGGCTATTTCTAAATATAAACTGGTTGATACGGATGATATGATCGTTGATCGCGAAGGAAAAACTATCAATCAGATATTTGAAGAATGCGGAGAGGACGGTTTTCGAAAGATCGAGCGTGAGATAGTGGAAGATGCATCAAAGCTTGATGAGTGTGTAATAGCCACAGGCGGCGGAGTCGTTTTAAATAAGGATAATATCACAGCATTGCGAAAGAACGGTATAATAGTTAATCTGGCACCGGAATTTTGTGTTATAGAGTCGCGGCTGAAGAACGCTATGAGTACACGTCCGCTCCTGCGAGATGGCGAGATCAAAGATATACATAAACGGTTTATTGATAGACTGCCATATTATGCTGACTGTGATATATCGATAAAAATAATCAACGGGAGGACCCCAAGATCATATGCGATAGAAATACTTGACTTATGTGAAAGGAAGGGCCGCTGAGATGAAAATCACAAGGGAAGCCGATTATGCGCTTAGGATCGTTGCAATGCTTGCCAACAGCGGTAAGCAGATAGAAGCGAAAGTAATCGCCGAAGAAAATAATATACCGTATAGATTCACATTGAAGATACTCAGAAAAATAGTTCAGGCGGGATATTTGAAATCATTCAGAGGCGTAAACGGAGGATACATGCTGAATAAAAATCCGTCGGAAATTACGTTTAGAAATATTATAGAAGTTATAGACGGTGAAATAGCATTGAATATATGTCTTGGCGAAACAGGTTGCTGTTCAAACGA
>CAJFNT010000108.1 GCA_904395315.1 uncultured Clostridia bacterium | reverse complement strand
GCTGCTAAGATGAGAACCAATGGAGAGCTATTGAAAGCATTTAAAAATATTCAAAGCAAACTATTTTTAATACAAGGAGTTTATGATCCTCACCCTATAGAAGGAATAATTAAACCGTTAAAAGAAAATGGTATTCCGTGCGAGGTTTATATTTTAGATAAATGCGGTCACAGCCCATTTATGGAGAAGTATGCAAAAGAAAAATTTTATGAAATCCTTCAAGTTATTATATAACTTGTGGTTTGTATAATATGGAAATTTAGTATGTGAGGGCAAAGAGATGTATATACGGGAATTAAACTTTGGCAATATTGACGATATAAAAAGCTTAT
The DNA here is from genome assembly GCA_904395315.1 of uncultured Clostridia bacterium. GTDB lineage: Bacteria > Bacillota > Clostridia > UBA1381 > UBA1381 > Ornithomonoglobus. The sequence goes on along the minus strand of CAJFNT010000108.1, from coordinate 3,118 downwards.
GGTTGATATTTTTTCCGAAGAGCCATGGAACGATATATGGACAGATGAACAGCTGCACCTATATGTTTCTGAATTGATTGATAATAAAAATTCCTTATCATTTGGTTTGTTTGAAAATGACAATATGATAGGCATGGCTTTAGGACATATCAAGCATTGGCACGAGGGTACGGAATATTGGATAGATGAGTTTGGTGTTCTTTCAGAAAAGCAGAAGTGCGGTATTGGAACCGAATTTCTGATTGAAATAGAAAAAGTTTTATCGGATAAAGGCATTATCTATATTGCGCTTCTTACAGAAAAGACTGTACCGGCATATCATTTTTATAAAAAAAACGGATTTGATGAAAATGAAGAAACGAGATTTTTGGTAAAAAGAGTGTATTAAGTTGTTAGAGGAAGTAATGAATGTTTATATGTGACTATGAAGACGAATGTAATAATAATGACTACAACAATTTGCACGGAAATAATGCCATATGTAAAGGTTATTCAATATTCTTATGAAGAATTGCCATCGAATGCAAGACCTAACTTGTAACAATCGCAAGAAGATAGTTTGAATGAAGAATATAATTTTTTGTATAAAAACCACGCTGGGCAATACATATAAAGTGCATAAACAAGTTATGATATGGAAATTTTAATGGAATGTGATATATGGTATAACAAAATATCACCCTAAATGGACTCAGTGTTACAAGAATCGGTGATATAGTCAGTTAGTTCGAGGTCGTATGTGGAGTCAGACAGCATAATCGGGGCTCTGCCACGAACCCCGAAGTTTAGCCATTGGTTTTCCTAAAATGAGCGAAAATAAATTTCCGCCCGTTTTAGTGAAAAAGACTTAAAAAGCGCTTCAGCCGCTCTTAAGCGTAGATGTATCCGGTCGAGAGGCAAAAGATAACAATATTATTGATAAGTTATATCAAGCTTATATCTGTAATTATCGCTTCGTTGAGATTTGCGAGATTTTAGCTGGACATATTTTCTATTGACGCGGATTCATTCTAAAAACTCCAAAAAATCTCAACAAATTGAGTCTTTGTTTTTTTATCTCGCTTAGATACTTTGATCTGATCTATAAGGGTTTCGACTGCTTCGCGGCTCAGATGTTCCATACGTATGTATTTTTCAAGCAGACATTGACGGTTGTCGCTTATTTTGATTTTTTCTTCTATAATGTCAAGCTTTCGCTCCGATTCTGTCAGAAGTGTTTTAAGTCTATTCCTTTCGATGGAAAGGTCTTTTGTAAATTCAATGTAGTCCGATTCGGTTATAATACCTTTCACCTTATCCATGTACAGATCACGCATGCCTTTTGTATAGTCATCTATCTTTGTCTTATATTTTGCCATCTCATCAAGCAGTTTTCCTTTTTGTGAGGAAAGTGCCGTATTCCATTGAATGTGTTTGAGCACATCGTCTGTATCAATATATTTCTCACATAATCTGTTTAGTTCATCTAATATTGTTTGTTCGAGTTTATCAGTATTTATATAGGCTCCTATGCAGGAATCCTTTGAAACGTATTTATTAGCGCATATCAGATACTTATATTCAACGTATTTTCCGTTCTTGGGGAATATACTTTTGCCGGAGCGCATGGTGTATCCGCAATTGGAACAAAAGACTTTTCTTGCAAATATACCTATCTTTCCATCTGAGAATGGCTTTGACTTTTGTGCCAGCATTTCTTGTACTTTGTCCCAAAGTTCGCGGTCAATTATCGGTTCATGTGTGTTTCCCACAATGAACCAATCTTCTTTGGGACGAGGCTTATTTATCTTTGTCTTGTAAGAGATACTTCCGTATTTGCCCTGTACCATATTACCTATATATATCTCATTCTTGAGCATATCGGAGATTGCAGTGTATTTCCATAGTGTGCTGTTTTTGCCTTTGGGATGCTGATAACGCAGTCCGTGCAGACGCTTATATTCTGTAGGATTTGGTATGCCTTTATCGTTCAGCATACGGGCTATGGCAGTCTTTCCGTAGCCTTGAGAAAATAACGTAAAGACCGTGCGCACAATGTCGGCAGCTTCATCGTCGATAATGAGATGACCTTTGCGGTCAGAATCTTTCTTATATCCATAAAGAGCGAATGCGCCTATATGCAAACCATTTATCCGACGGTCGGTAAGTACGCTTTTAATGTTTTCGGACATATCCTCCAGATACCATTCATTGATGAGTCCGTTTATCTGACGGGCTTTTTTGTTGCCCTTGATCGCCGTATCTGCATTGTCAACAATACTCACAAACCGAATTCCCCATAAAGGAAACAGTCCGTGAATATATTTTTCAACAAGCTCAAGCTCTCTTGTAAAGCGCGACTGTGTTTTGCATAATACGATATCAAATTTGTGTGCTTCGGCATCACGGATCAGGCGGTTGAATTCAGGACGGTGCCTGTCAGCACCGGCATAATCGTCATCACTGTATATATCATAGATCTCCCAATTGTGTGAATTGGCATAATGTGTGAGCATCGATTTCTGATTTTGGATGCTTTCGCTGTCATCCGTCTCGCATTGTTTGTTTTTGTCCTCTTCTGATAATCGGCAATATAATGCTGCTTTCATATGCGTTCATCTCCTATCCGAATAGTCTGGGTAAAACAGATTAATAATCATTGTATATATAATCGGATTATTGATTTGTCAGCCCGATCGAAATGCTTTTCTCGATTTTGTTTATCATTTCGATCCATTTGGAAACAAACTCGGTCTTCAAGTTTTGATCATTGCTATTTTTAAAATGATTCTTGCATATTATGCCATCATCTGATTTTTTCATCATATTATCAATCCTTTCTTTTTTGTTTGAATTTTATGATAAAAAGCCAGTACAATATGCGTGTTCAATTTGTTTATAACATCCGAATAAAATAAATATGTAATGAGGCAAGTAATATAATCTTTTAATTCATGAAAAATGAATTTCTGTATTCACACGGAGTTTGGCCGTAAGTACGCTTAAACAGACGTGAAAAATAGTTGGAGTCGGAGAAACCGCTGCAAATCGCGGTTTCTGTGACTGTCATATCAGTGTTTTTCAAAAGCCCGGCAGCTTTGGTGAGACGAAGCTCATTTATATATTGTTTTACTGTCTT
>CAJFNT010000107.1 GCA_904395315.1 uncultured Clostridia bacterium | reverse complement strand
TATCGATCTCTTCCTTGATCATTTTTATAAATTCATCGATAGCCATACTGCCCATATCCCCGTTCTTTCTTGAACGAACAGATACAGCGCCGTTTTCGATATCTTTATCTCCTATAACTATCATATACGGAACTTTTTCAAGCTGTGCTTCACGCAGTTTGAATCCAAGTTTTTCATTTCTGTCATCAACTTCTACACGTATTATACCGCTGTCAGCAAGTTTTTGTTTGAACTCATACGTGTAGTCAAGGTGTCTGTCGGCTATAGGCAAGAGTTTGATCTGTACAGGCGCAAGCCAGGTCGGGAAAGCTCCAGCATACTTCTCAATAAGCAGAGCGAGCGTTCTTTCATAGCAGCCTATCGACGTTCTGTGTATGATATACGGGTTCTTCTTCTTGCCGTCACGGTCAACATATTCCATACCGAATTTTTCAGCAAGCATCTGATCGATCTGGATCGTTATAAGCGTATCTTCCTTGCCATGTACGTTCTTGATCTGAATATCAAGCTTTGGTCCGTAAAATGCGGCTTCACCTATACCGATCTTGTATTCGACGCCGAGATCTTTTAAGATACGTTCCATTGAACTCTGTGCTTCTTCCCACTGCTCTGGTGTGCCTATATATTTTTCACGGTCATTCGGATCCCATTGCGAGAAACGGAAGGAAACATCTTCATATAATCCTAGTGTCTGCAGCATATACTGCGCAAGCTCAAGACATCCTCTGAACTCATCCTCGAGCTGCTCTGGAGTACACATCAAGTGTCCCTCAGAGATCGTGAACTGACGAACTCTTATAAGTCCATGCATTTCACCCGATGCTTCATTTCTGAAAAGTGTAGAAGTCTCATTAAGCCTCATTGGCAAATCTCTGTATGATCTTCCGCGGTTCAAATATGCCTGATACTGGAACGGACAGGTCATTGGACGAAGAGCAAATACCTCTTTGTCTTTTTCCTCATCACCGAGGACGAACATTCCTTCTTTATAGTGGTCCCAGTGACCTGAAAGCTTGTAAAGGTCACTCTTGGCCATAAGAGGGGTCTTTGTGAGCTGCCAGCCGCGTTTCTGTTCTTCATCCTCAACAAAGCGCTGCAGGATCTGTATAATACGAGCGCCTTTCGGAAGAAGTATAGGCAGTCCCTGACCTATAAGATCACTCGTTGTGAAAAGCTCAAGCTCACGGCCAAGCTTATTATGATCACGTTTTTTCGCCTCTTCAAGTTTTTCAAGATGCTCGTTAAGCTCATCCTTTGTAAAGAATGCTGTTCCGTAAACACGCGTGAGCATCTTATTGTGCTCATCGCCGCGCCAATAAGCGCCTGTTGCAGACAGAAGCTTGAACGCTTTTACTTTTGATGTGTATCGTACATGAGGTCCTGCGCAGAGATCGGTAAATTCACCCTGCTTATAGAAAGAGATGGTCTCCCCTTCCGGCAGTTCATTGATCAATTCTATCTTATACGGTTCATCCTTCATCAGTTCGAGAGCTTCGTCGCGCGGAAGTTCAAAACGTTCTATCTTAAGATTTTCTTTTACGATCTTTTTCATCTCTTTCTCAAGCGCGTCAAGATCTTCTCTTGTAAACGGTGTCTCCACATCGAAATCATAGTAAAATCCATTGTCGATCGGCGGGCCAATTGTAAGCTTTGCCTCGGGGAACAGACGTTTTACTGCCTGTGCAAGAATGTGTGCCGCGCTGTGGCGCAGCGTTTGAAGTTCGTTCATTTCTACAGCCATTTTTATCTTCCTTTCATAAATGAAATGTGTTTTAATGCTTCCCTGCTATATTTCCCCGTTTTTAAAATAAAAAAACTCCGGGGCAAATACAGCGTATTTGCTCAGGAGTGCATAATCTACACGGTTCCATCCTGATTACGGCAACTGCCGTCACTCAATAAATATCGTTAACGCAGATTCACGGTGGATTTACTGAGACTTTCGTCCGTTCTGCCACTGCTCAAAAGTGGTATTCACCTTTACAGCTAACAGGAATACTTCCAGCCGCGATATTCCCTCTCTTGGAAAGCTTCCGTAAAGGCTACTGTCTTTCTCATCGCATATAGTCGGTTCCGACTTTCATTGTCATAATTATACCACCGGTATTTTATTTTGTCAAGCACATTTTGAAATTTTTTTATGAACAGAAAATACGGGCTACCGCGTTAATGCAGCAGCCCGGATGTGTTCAATCAGAATTTCTTATCCTGTCTATCATACTTTCGCTTTTTATGCTTCTGTTTACTATGAGGCTGACGACTATCTGTCCTGTTATAAGCACGATCGCTAAAATAATTGTTTCAACAATTGGATAATGGTATACTGATATACTCATGAAGTGATCTGCTTTTGCAGCAAGGAAAATCAAATAGCCAAAAAGGTTACCGATGGTCACAGAGAGCAGCATGGTCCCGGCGCTGAAAACCAATCCCTCGCCTGTGAGCATTCGCCTAAGCTGGGATGCCGAGAGTCCAATAGCCTGAAGCATACCTATTTCACGTTTTCTTGTGACTATACTTGTTATCATCGTATTTATAAGATTTATAAAGCCGATGACAGCGATCATGATAAGTATTATATACATAGGATATTTAACAATGCTGACGGAAGCATTTCCCAGTCGCATTTCCTCATCCATAGAATACAGCGCGAAACGCTCATCTGACGCCTGTATCTCCTGAAGCGCGTCTTTGACTTCGTCGTATTTATCGTTGTCAGCATAGATATAAAGATCTGTAGCTGTATTTGAGGTTATTCCAAGATCTTCGTAGACTTCCTCAGGTATAAGGAACATTCCATCGCTTGATTCAAAGCTTGCATCGATCCTTATCGTGAGCGGGATCTCATTTTTGCCGTCATGTATCATAAGCGGTATGACATCCCCGACTTTCAATCCGTATTCTGACATAAACTGCGCGTTTGCGCATATCGCTCCATTTTCAGCGATCATCTTATCATAATCGATATTTCCGCCGCTAAGCTCATGTGATATGTTTTCAGCTTTTTCTCTGTCGAAAGTTGAAAGTATATCGCGTCTGCCGTTTTCAAATACCGGTGAATCGAAATCCGAACTTATAAGCACCGCGTCACTTTCCGTTATATTTTCCACGCCGTCAATATTCATGATCGCAGATTTTAGTTCTTCATTCAGCGGGTTTTGCTGCTGTATGCTGTCGAGATTGTTTTCTGGATATTCCGCATCGTTCCTCGAATAATCGATCGCTATTTTAAAATCTCCTTCAGCTATCTCTCTGCGCGCGATGTCCTCCGGACTCATACTGTTTATGATTCCCGCAAAAGACATGAAAAGCACACAGCTCAGTCCCATGGTGACCATCGTAACTATGGTCCTTTTTTTATTGCGTATAAGGTTTGCCGAAATAAGAGCGCTTACGGTCATCTTCTTTTTGCCTTTTCTGAGCTTTTTTCTTTCCGAATCTTCAGTATACCGTATTGCCTCTATAGGTGATACTTTTCCTGCTATCCGCATTGGCTTCAAAAGTGAAATATATACCGTTATCAGCACAACAGCAGCGGCGGCAAGCAGGAGCGGCAATGAAAACATATGATAATGTTCGATATTTGCCGCGTATGCCTGTGGAAGATCTTCGGATAAACTTTTGATCACCAAGGGGAACGCAATATACGGTATTAAATATCCAAGGATCAGACCGATCGGTACCGATATCAGACATACAAAAGCTCCCTCTCGAAGCATCATTGAACGTATTTGCTTTTTGGAAGTACCGAGTGCTTTGAGCCGGCCTATCTCCTGGATATCTGTGATGATGCCGACATAATAAATACTGTATATGACCATTCCAGCAAATACCGCTATAACGACCGCTATGGCACATACTATAACTATCATTTCGATCCCGGGATCAGTTACGGCAAGCAGATATCCTTTATTTATATCCACATTGCTTTCAGGACATCCTATATCAGATGCTACCTCGTTTATAAGCGCGCATATCTGATCATAGTTCATATGGTCTTCACCGTTTACCCGTATAGTTGCATTTACACGCCGTTCTTCACGAGGTATAAACTGTTCGACCAAACTTTTTGATATAGTGGCTCCATACGCTATCCTGCTGTCATTTATCTCACCGAGTTTTGAAACATCATTCTGAGATACAAGACCGCATATTACAAAATCATGTGTGACAATTTCTCCCTTTCCGTAAGGCCTGAATGATATGGTTATCGTATTGCCTATAACAGGTTCAACATTCATTCTTTCGAAAAATGCCGGAGGACCGCATATCTCATCTTCCGATTCAGCTTCCTTTCCTTCGGTAAGATTGCCGAGACCGTTTGTTATACCGCTTTTTACATCTTCCGAATATGTTAGAAATCCGTTCATACGTTCGTAGTCAATAGTTGCAAATATTTCCGATAGCTGTATCGATTCGATATCAACATGATCTTTAAGTATATCAGCCTGATCCAATGTAAGATCTTTGAACACGGCGTGGCGGTTTGAATCGGCTGCTGTTTGCTGCTTTTGCAAGTCAAACATTGCAAGAGCGCTTGTAACAAGACCTGCAAGAAGTGTCGTTGTAAGCATTATTGCAAGCATAGTAAGCAATGTACGGCTTTTATTGAATTTGATACGTCCGAGTGCAAGTTTTGATATCGTTTTCATTTTACCGCGCCTCCTCAGTCAACCAGTCTGCCGTCTTCTATGACAAGCGTTCTGTCCGCCATTTGTGCTATATCTTTGTTATGTGTGATAACCACAAGCGTCTGCCCATATTTTTTGACAGAAAGCTTCAGCATTGCCATGACTTCATCTCCGGTTTTGGTATCCAGATTTCCGGTAGGCTCGTCTGCAAGTATTATTGACGGTTTTGCGGCTGCCGCACGGGCTATAGCTACACGCTGCTGCTGTCCGCCGGAAAGTGTTCCCGGCAGATTCCTTATCTTGCTTTCAAGTCCGAGGGTCTTAATAATGTCTTTTACATACGTTTCATCTACTTTTCTGCCGTCAAGTCCTATCGGCAAAACAATATTCTCCCAAACATTAAGTGATGGCACAAGATTGTACGCTTGAAAGACGAATCCTATCTTTCTTCGTCTTATCTTTGCAAGCTTCGGTTCGGAAAGCTTTGCAGTATCTTTCCCGTCTATAATAACGCTTCCTGAGGTCGGTGTGTCCAAGGCACCGAGCATATGTAAAAGTGTCGATTTGCCGCTTCCTGACTTGCCGACTATAGTTACGAATTCACCGCCGTTTATTGTAAGGTCCACATGATCTACGGCTTTTACGAGATTTTCGCCCTTGCCATAGTATTTACATAAATTTTTTGTTTCAAGAATAGTACTCATGATGATTCCTCCCGTATCTCTTTTATGCTTTTATTATACGGTACAAATCTTACATTTACCTTACAAAAAGACTTACATTTTACTTACAAATTAAAAGTTGTACTGTGAAGATCGTGCCTTTATGAGGCGCGGGCCGCAGAGACACGGTCCCGCCGGTATGCTCTATTATCCTGCGAGCAAGATACAGTCCTATACCGCTTCCCTCCTCTTTCTTTATTATTTCGGAGCTTCCTCTGTAAAAGCGCCCGAAGACTTTGTTTCTTTCCTCGCGGGGGATGCCTATACCCTCGTCCTGTATTTCTATTCTTACAAAGCTGAATAGCTTTTCTACACGGATCTTGATCTCACTGTTTGCGGGACTATATTTAACGGCGTTATCCAGAATGTTTGCTATTGCTTCTGATGTCCATTTTTTATCTGCCAGAACCGTTATATCCGAAAATTCTTCGGTGTTGATCATTATATCCTTTTTTAATGCGGCGTAATATACGGAATTTACCGCATTGATCAATATTTCGGTTATCCCTGCATTGTCGGTGTGCAGATCCATCATACCGGTTTCAAGCCGTGATACGTTTATAAGTGATCCGGCAAGCGTTTCAAGCTTGTTTATTTGTGTATCGCAGCGATCTATAAACTCATTTCTCTCTTCAGCGCTGTCAGATACCGAATATACGGAAAAACAGCTTTTTAAGGCGCTTATAGGAGTTTTCAGCTGGTGAGAGATATCTGTTACCAGCGATTTTGTATTATCATGTTCATTATCGAGAGCTTCTGTTTTGATTTTCATACTTCTGCCGATCTTTTGGAGCTGTTCTGCTACCGCGTCATCAGCGAGTGTGTCAAGCTCTCCGTTATCAAGAAAATCATAGTTACCGGAAACGCATTTATCAAGGATATCCACAATTGCAGAATTAAGACCGATGCGTCTGCGATTCAAATAATAAAGATATGCCGCTACGCCTGAAAATAAAAGAATACCGGCCGCCGCGGAACAAATACATCCTACAGTTATTATTTTTCTATATCTGATAAAGTCTTCAGCGGAATGATCATCATCATAACCGTATTTGGAAAGCGCGTCTTTACCGATCTCGGAATGTGTGTCATTGTCCCCGACAGCATTGCCTATGGCAGACACGGCTTCCGGATATTCATTTATCAATGATCCGACCATGCTGTATACAGTACCGCGCTCCAATTCAAAAGAGAGTTCAGCAAGATGATATACAAATAATGAAAACGCGGCGGAAATACATAGTGCCGCCGCAGCAAGTATCAATAATGCACGCCTCATGTTCTTTTGCAGCTCCTTTCCCATATATATCCGAGTCCGCGCACGTTTTTGATATATGTCGGATCTGACGGATCATCCTCTATTTTTGATCGGAGCCGTCTTATATTCACAGCAAGAGTATTGTCGTCGACAAAAGAACCGTCAATATCCCACAATGCCTCAAGGAGTTGGCTTTTTGAAAGAATACGCATTGGATTGGTCATAAAATATTCCAAAAGGCGCTGTTCATTTGCGGTAAGACGCAGATATTCGCCTCTTTTTTTAGTCCTGTTTTCGCCGGAAATATATTCTATGTCGCCTGAAACGATAGTATTGTTGTCTGTTGAATAGCGTTTCATTATAGCGTTTATCTTTGAGACGAGTACAGACATGGAAAATGGTTTTGTTATATAGTCATCCGCTCCGGCACCGTATCCGTTTATAATATCGCTTTCACCGTCGAGCGCAGTCAAAAATAAGAACATAACATCGCTTTCTCGTCTGATCTCAGCACATAGATCAAGACCGTTGCCATCAGGAAGATTAATATCACATATAATAAGTTTTGGATCCACAGCCGAAAGTAAAGCCCTGGTCTCACCGGCTGTACCGGCTGTGTATACTCTGTATCCTTCATTTGTAAGTGTAAGGCTCACAGCTCTTGAAAGACTGTCATCATCTTCAACAAGTAATATGTCTCCACGCACAAAAATACCTCCTTAAAATTCGTAAAGATCATGCAATTACGAAACGCCTGGGCGCTTTGCAATTACATCCCTATCGCGAAAAGCCTGAGTGTGATCCCCTGGCGCATATCAATTTCTGAGCACTATCGCTTCCGCAGTCTTTATACCGTCAACAGCGGCTGTCATAATACCTCCGGCATAACCGGCGCCTTCGCCGCATGGATAAAGACCGACTATATTTGACTGTCGAGTTTTATCATCGCGAAGTATTCGTACCGGTGATGATGAGCGCGTTTCCGGCGCTGTAAGCACGGCTCCTTCCCGTGAAAAGCCATGAAGTTTTTTATCAAGAAGCGGCAGGGCCTCTCTCATTGTATCTATTACAAAATCAGGCAGAACGTCGCTGAGATCACAATATTTGATACCCGGTTTATACGTTGGCTCAAGTTCAGGTTTTGCATCGTTTCCATAGAGAAAATCACCAACCGTTTGAGCCGGAGCAAAATATCCGCCGGCAAGCTCGTATGCCTTTCTTTCGAACTTTCGCTGGAATTCTATCCCTCCCAACACATCATCGCCCGGTATATCATCAGGCATGACATTTACCAAAAGCGCGCTGTTTGCATTCTCACCGTCACGAGCGTATTCGCTCATTCCGTTTGTAACAACTCCCCCCTTCTCTGATGCGGATGCCACTACAGTTCCGCCGGGACACATACAGAAAGTATACGCGCTTCTTCCGGTAGATGTCCTTACCGAAAGTTTATAGTCGGCAGCTGGAAGCATCGTATACACATCACCGTACTGACTGCGGCTGATCCACTCCTGTTTATGCTCTATTCTGGCTCCGACCGCAAAGACCTTTCTTTCCATATCTGCTCCTAATGTTTTCAGCATATTAAATGTATCACGCGCACTGTGACCTGTTGCCAAAACGATATGATCGGTCTTAATGATATACGTGTCATCTCCGTTACGCACAACAGCGCCTGTGACCTTTCCGTCTTGCAATTCTATGCCGTCAAGCTTTGATGAGAATCTTACTTCACCGCCGTTTTTTTCTATGCTTTCTCGGAATGATTTTACCATATTTACAAGATTATCTGTTCCAACATGCGGCTTTGCCTTGTAAAGTATGTCATTGGGGGCGCCATGAGACACGAACTCTTCCAAAACATAACCGATCCTTCTATCATTGGTTCCTGTAGTAAGTTTACCGTCTGAAAAGGTACCGGCGCCGCCCTCACCGAACTGCACATTAGATTCGGGATCAAGTATGCCTTTCTCTCTCAGCATCTGTACATCATGAATTCGTTCGTCTACATTCTTGCCGCGTTCAATGACGATAACTTTACATCCGTTCACTGCAAGCGAATACGCGCACATCATTCCCGCAGGACCAAATCCAACTACGACCACAGGTTTTTCTGTAGGACATCCTTTAGGGAACACATATCGATCAGTTTTTATCTCTGAGGAATTTTTCAATTTTTTTAAAAGCTTTTTTTCTCCGTGCGCGCTTATATCCAAGGTGTAAACGTAATGTATATCATTTTTTTTTCGCGCATCTATTGATTTTCTGGCGATCCTTAAATCTGTGATACCGTTTATTTTATATTTTCGCGCTATATATTCAATTATATTTTCTTCCGGAAATTCTATAGGATATTTTATATTTGAAATTCTGATCATATCATTTTCCCTTTCATGTATAAAAAACGGGGAATGATACCATTCCCCTGTATTCTCACATATTCTTCATATCCTCCGCGTCAAACGCCTGTGAGATCGCGTCTCCCGGCGCTACCATCGGATACACGTTCTCGTCTTTGTCGATTCGGCAGTCTATAACTACCGTCCTGTCGGCTTCAAGCGCCTTGGCAAACGCGTCTCTGAACTCCTCGGGAGTTTCAGCCTTCATGCCTATGGCGCCCATCGACTCGGCAAGCTTTACATAATCGGTCTGATCCTCAAGCACTGTGTGCGAGTATCTGCCGCCGTAGAAAAGGGTCTGCCACTGGCGGACCATACCGAGCACGCGGTTATCGATGATGACCTCGATTACCGGTATATTGTTCCGTACAGATGTGATTATCTCGTTCATATTCATTCTGAATCCGCCGTCACCGGCTATGTTTACTACGGTCTTATCCGGTCTTGCGGTTTTTGCGCCTATTGCCGCGCCCAATCCATAGCCCATTGTTCCCAATCCGCCTGAGGTTATGAACTGTCTCGGTTCACTGTAGTAGTAGAACTGAGCCGCCCACATCTGGTGCTGTCCGACCTCTGTGGTGATAAGAGCCTGTCCCTTTGTCTGACGGTATATCTCTGTTATCGCGCCGCCGCCGGAGAGCACGTCCGTTCTGTAACGGAGCGGGAATCTTTCAGACTTCTCTTTAAGCTCGTTACGCCATTCGGTATGCTCGTATGTACCGATAATAGCGTTGAGCTTTTTCAATATCTCCTTAGCGTCGCCTATTATATGCTCGTCGGTCTCAATGTTTTTATTGACCTCTTTTTCATCTATCTCGATATGGACTATCTTAGCATTCTTTGCAAAATTCTTAGCGTTGCCGTAAACTCTGTCTGAAAATCTCACACCTATCGCAAGCAGAAGATCACAGCTTGAAACGCCGAAATTCGATGCTTTCGTTCCGTGCATGCCGAGCATACCGGTATAGTGCGGATCCGTTCCCGGGAACGCTCCCTTACCCATGAGCGTATCGCATACTGGAGCGTCGATCTTATTCACAAGCTCTCTTAATTCCTTAGAAGCTCCTGACGAGACAACACCGCCGCCGCAGAACACATACGGCTTTTTCGAATTCTTTATAAGCTCCGCAACTCTTGCTATCGCGGCATCATCTATCGTAGATGTTACAGGCTCCGGCTTTGCGGGAGTCTTTGCCTCGTATTCGGCCTTAGCCGCCGTAACGTCCTTTGGGATATCTATAAGCACGGGTCCCTTTCTTCCGCTCTGTGCTATAGTGAACGCCTTCCTTATAGTGTCTGCAAGCTCATTTACCTCCATAACTATGAAACTTGCTTTTGTGATAGGCTTTACGACCTCTGAGATAGCTACCTCCTGAAAACTGTCTTTTCCGAGCAGCGGAGTGCCAACGTTACATGTTATCGCAACGACCGGTATAGAGTCAATATTCGCAGTCGCAATACCCGTAACGAGATTTGTTGATCCTGGTCCTGATGTTGCAAAGCATACGCCCGTCTTTCCCGTTGCACGGGCATAGCCGTCAGCGGCATGCGACGCTCCCTGCTCGTGCGAAACAAGGATATGGCGTATCTCATCTGAATGTTTATAAAGCTCATCATAAATATTCAATATTGCTCCGCCGGGATACCCGAATATCGTATCCACGCCCTGTTCTTTCATACATTCAATAACGATCTGTGCACCTGTTAATTGCATTATTGCAGCTCCTTTACGATTTAAAATTATCGATGCCGGTAAAGGGCTTGTTTTCCCGAAAAAGCAGCGCCGCGCCGTTGTACGGCGCGGTGTAATACCGGATATGCTTTTG
>CAJFNT010000106.1 GCA_904395315.1 uncultured Clostridia bacterium | reverse complement strand
TTTCTTATTTCAAGGATGAAAGAAATAAAACGAGTTTTTGAATATCACGGAGCAGAACACAAGACGATCGCATGCTACGAGGGAGGCGAGGAGCTAACAGTGGAGAATGTTAGAAAATTCACGAGGTTCCATCCCAGGTGCGGAACGAGCTTTTTGCTGTTTGTGATGATAATCAGTATAATAGTATTCGCATTCCTGCCGAGATTTGACGGGTTTTCGGGAATAGTTTCGATACTGCTGCGCATGGGTACGAGGATATTGTGTCTGCCGATAGTGGCGGGACTTTCGTTTGAGGTCATAAAATGGGCAGGCAGGAGCAAAAGCAAAATAGTTCAGCTTCTTTCGAAGCCGGGACTTTGGCTTCAGAGACTTACGACTCGCGAGCCTGATGACTCACAGATAGAGGTCGCTATAGAATCGATGCTTCCGTGTATTCCTGAGAATAAAGAGGAGGACAAATGGTGATCGGTCAGTTGCGCAGCAAGTTGCGCGGAGAATTGAGGGATAATGCGCATGAGGCGGATTGGATAATCACTCATGTTACAGGTCTGACGCAGACGGATTTTGTGTTGCATCCGCGTGATATAACAAATGAAGAGATGCATGAGATATACGATATAGTAAATAGGCGTCTTTCCGGTGAGCCGCTCCAGTACATACTGGGCGAGACGGAGTTTATGGGGCTTAGATTTATCGTAAGCGAGGAAACACTTATTCCGAGAGCGGATACTGAAACACTTGTCGAAGAGGTTATCGATAAAATAGGAAACAAAAAAAAGCGTGTTTTGGATATAGGTACCGGAAGCGGATGCATAGGTATAAGTATCGCTAAAATGTGCAAAAATGCAAAGGTAACGCTTCTTGATTACAGTGATGCTATCCTCGATGTTGCAATGAAAAATGCAAAGCTCAACGGAGTTGAAGTAGATACAATTAAATGCGATATACTTGAGAAGATACCTGATGGGAAGTATGACGTGATCGTATCGAATCCTCCGTATATAGAAACAGACACAATATTCAGTCTTGATAATATTGTCAGCAGTTATGAGCCGCTGGAGGCGCTTGACGGCGGTTTCGATGGATTGATGTTTTACAGGCGTATCGCGGAAATAGCCCAGGATATTTTTGACGGCAGCGGATTTATTGCTTTCGAGATAGGGTATAATCAAGGTGATGAGGTAACGGAGCTGCTGAAAAGCGAGGGCTTTTCCGGTGTAAAACTGAAACAGGATGCCTGCGGCAATGATCGTGTAATAACAGCTAAACTTAAGCAGAACATCTTTGATCGAGGTGACTGATTTGGGGATGCTGAAATATACTGCTGTTGTCGGTATACCAACGCGGCATACAGACCGGAGAGACCGGAAATGAACAGATGTGAAAGGGGAACAGGAATCAATGAAAAAAATCGGCATACTTACAAGCGGAGGAGATTGTCAGGGACTTAACGCGGCTATACGCGGCGTGGCAAAATCGCTCTATGAGGAATTTAATGATGATGTTGAGATATACGGCGTGCAGAACGGCTATGCCGGACTTATTTACGGAGACATCAAAAAAATGACAAAGTCAGACTTTTCGGGTATACTCACCCTCGGCGGAACGATACTCGGAACTTCGCGCCAGCCGTTTAAAATGATGCGTGTTATCGATGAGAACGACAGAATAGATAAGGTACGGAATATGAAGGACAACTATAAGAAATGGGAGTTGGACTGTCTTGTTGTCCTCGGCGGAAACGGAACGCATAAGACTGCTAACCTTTTAAGGGAAGAGGGGCTCAATGTTGTTTCTCTTCCTAAGACCATAGATAACGATGTATGGGGAACAGATATGACCTTCGGATTCCAGAGCGCGTGTGATATTGCTACGGAGGTAATAGATTGTATCCATACGACTGCAACGTCTCATGGGAGAATATTTATTGTTGAGGTCATGGGACATAAGGTCGGATGGCTTACGCTTCATGCCGGAATTGCGGGAGGCGCCGATATAATCCTTCTTCCTGAGATACCGTACGACATAGAAAAGCTTGTCGAGCTTATAAATAAGCGTGAGAGCAGCGGAAAGAATTTTTCTATCCTTGCTGTTGCCGAAGGCGCTGTATCAAAGCGGGAAGCAGCTATGAAGAAGAAAGAGCTCAAGGCGCTCAGAGCAAGCCAGAGTTACCCATCGGTCGCATATAAGGTTGCCGACGAATTATCGCAGTATGTTGATAATGAAGTGAGAGTCACTGTTCCGGGTCATTTTCAGCGCGGCGGGAGCCCTTGCGCTTATGACAGGGTTCTTTGTACACGTTTCGGTGCGGCGGCTGCGAAACTGATAAAAGAAGAAAAATACGGAAACATGGTCGGTCTTCAGAATAACCGCATAGTCCCTGTGCCGCTCGGAGAGGTTGCCGGAAAGCTCAAGAAGATACCGGAGGATTGTGATCTTATAGAGACTGCAAGAGAGGTCGGCATTTCGTTCGGAGACTGATCTGCGGGAGGGATATGGCGTTATGACAAGGGAAGACAAGTCCGAGGAGCTTTTCAAATCAGGCTTTAACTGCGCTCAGTCTGTGGTCGGGGTGTTTTGTGACGATTTCGGGATAGATCTTGACACTGCAATGAGGCTAACTGAGTGCTTCGGCGGCGGCTTTGGAAGAATGAGGCTCGTATGCGGCGCAGTATCGGCGATGGGTATCGTGTCGGGCATGGCGCTTTCGCGCGGCGCCGGAGAAGGCAACACGAGAGCCGCCGTTTACGGCAAGGTGCATGAGTTGACGGATAAGTTCAAGGAGAACAACGGAACGATAATCTGTGCCGAGCTTTTGGGACTTGATAAAAACACAAAATATGAGGCAAAGCCTGAAGCCCGCACCGAGGCGTACTACAAAAAACGTCCGTGCATCCAATGTATAAGGGAGTGCGTAAGGCTTGCCGAGGAGGGACTCAAGGAGTACCTTCCGGAGAAATAAACAAAACGGCGGATGCATTTAAGTAGTATGATCCCCCTTAGAGTAGGCACATGAAATAACAAAACATGTTCACTCTAAGGGGGTTTTTCTATGGGTAGAAAATCAAGCTGAAAGTTTCTGTTCAGTTCAAAGTATTCTTTATCGTTTATTCTCACTGTCAGATATATAAGAATTTTTCGTTTGTTTAAGTTCGGTGATAAGTTGTGTATACTGTACATTGTCAAGCGCTTCGCTTGCATGTACAGAGTGGACCGCAAATTTGTCAAAACAATAAATATTAAGGTCGAATTTCATTGCAAAATACTATTGTGTATGCTATAATGAGGATATAGAACACATGGCTGTTTGATATTGCACGAGGAGGGATTACAGTGAGAAAATTCATGTCAGTAGTTTTAATATTATTACCGCTTGTTCTTTCTGCGTGTAATGCTGATACAGCTGCAATTGACGATTATGAGTGGCAAATGAGAGCAGTTATGCGCAATGATATTGAGGTTGCTCAAAATGAATATGAACTCGTCGTTGCAG
>CAJFNT010000105.1 GCA_904395315.1 uncultured Clostridia bacterium | reverse complement strand
TTATAGGAATGTAGTTCATTGTATATCTCCCTCCATTTCGTATTAAACGAATGATAAAAACGGAGCGCAAGTCACGCTCACGCTCCGAGCTTTCATATTTTCACAAATTCAATACTGTTTTCATATACTATAAGATATGTTTTATTATTTATCAGAATAAGATCTTTTATGTCCATCGGTGCGGTATATAGTGATTTTTCTTCCTTTGTCGCTTTACCGCATATTATATCACGGCCGTTATTATAGAGTACGGTGGTTCCGTATATGCTTATAAAATCCGGATTATTGTCTATGGTCAAAGTGCAAATGAGGTCTCCGTTTTTATTATATACATTTAAAGCGGGAATATTTTGTATCGTATACGAGATCAATCTATTACCTTTGCTGTCATTTGCGGTGTGAGTCATGGATGCATCGTCGAATCGTTTGTCATATTCCATTTCACAGTATTCGTTCATTGAGGAAATGCTGTTATCTCCAATGGTGTATATCCTGTTACCGTTATTAAAAACATCAAAAAGAAGTGTTCCGGTGAGCTCGACTCCCGAGAGCGGATCAGGAGATTCAATATCAAACACCATAAGGTAAGACGTGACATTTGATTCGGCATTTACAAGAGAAACGGCCACCAGCCGGGTCTTTAGTATTGAGGCAGATGTGATATAATTTACGCCTGATGCCCATGAGAAAATCTCCTCGCCGCGCCTATTTATAACAGCTACAGCTCCTTTATATGCTGAACGCTCAGTGACAAGCACCACATCACCGCGTTCAGACACATTACAGCTTATAATACGATCAGCGGAATCGGTGCTGAACTGAAGTGTATTATTTTTATACAAGCTGAGCTTAGTACCATCTTTTGATGCGATCGCTATATAGTCGCCGGCCGTTTTGAGTATCGGATTTTGGATATCGGTATTCATCTCCCAGTCCATGACACCCGAGTTGTTATATAAACATAGATAATTCGATTTAGCGCAGACAATCCCGCTGCCGTACACAGCAAATTCGGAATTGTCTGCCTCAACAAAAGGGAGGCGTGCCCTCGCTTCGTTAATGACAGTATACTGCGATGGGATTTCATCTCTTACATTATCACGTATCTCGCCAGATTGCTGGGTCCCCGAGGATTCTTCGGATGAGGCAACCACTTCATCTTCAAATTCCTGAGTTGTTGAGGTGTTATCGCTTGAAGATATCGGTTCGGTAATGGATTCACTGTAGCCTATACCCAACATATCGAGAAGCATATTCATGTTATACTCGAAGTTCCTTTTATAGGTACCTATAATTCCTGTATCAGTCATATAGAATCCAAATGATGCCGCTAAAACTCCGCTCAATATCAATGTTATCCAAAGCGGTTTCAGTGAAAACCAGATCCCACGGTGTCTGCGTACGAAATATTCTTCATCTTCATTTTCGTCATCATATTGATCATAATCCTCGGATATCGGTTTGTCATCATAATAATTGTCAGATGCGAAATTATCATTATCCGAATACTCGTCATAATCGGTGTCGAGATCCATCTCAGTTTCAACGCTGAACTCTTCCGTGGGATTTTTATCAACAGGAAGACCGTCAAGTCCCATCATTCCAAGAACTTCATCTTTTACCGGACCTATATGCTGTGTCTCTTCTGCTGCATGTATAACATTGTTTTTGTTAATATCGACCATTATTGTATCACCGCCAAGCGCGTCTGACTGCGGCTCGGGTTTTTGGGGGATTATCTTGGTATCTCCCATGGAATGTGAAGAGCTTTCTTCTGTGCGCCCAGAAGCCTGATCATCATTGGTGTCATTATCATTTTTATCGCCGTCGTAGTATTTTATCAGATCATTTAAGATCTCATCTCGATCTTTATCCATTAATTAAGTACCTCCTTAATAGAATACTTTTCTAAGACATAATCCCTTTGCAGGCGCTGTGATCCCCGCCTTATCTCTGCAGCGCGACTCTATGATCAGTGGAATTTCTTTAGGATCTATTTTGCCGCAGCCGGAATATACAAGGGTACCGGCAATTATTCTCACCATGTTATAGAGAAATCCGTTACCGGTAACATCTATTGTTATTATATTATTATTTTTAGCGATTTCTATTCCGTATATTGTTCTGACAGTTGTTTTTACGGAGAATCCGCTCGAGGCGAATCCTATAAAATCATGAGTCCCGCAAAACGCTTCCGCGGCGTGCTTCATGGAATATATGTCAAGGGCATATTTGCAGTGCCATGAATAACGGGATGCGAACACATCAGGAAATATCCCATTGTCTATAGTGTACCTGTAGCATTTTGCAGACGCCGATCTGTTTGCGGAAAAATCGTTATCTGCCTCAGTGGCTGAAGTACAGACTATATTGTCCGGAAGATTGGCATTCAGCGCAAATGGGATACGGTCGATCGGTATGGAGGAATCTGTTCTGAAACTTACTGTGTATTCCAGCGCGTGGACACCGGCAT
>CAJFNT010000104.1 GCA_904395315.1 uncultured Clostridia bacterium | reverse complement strand
GATATCAAGCAGGAGCTTGTAGACAAGGGTATCGAGGCTTATAAGGCTGACGGTATCGAGGCAAAGGGCTATGTTTGCGACGTTACTGACGAGCAGGCTGTACAGGCTATGGTAAAGGATATTGAAGAGACTGTAGGCGTTATTGATATTCTCGTTAACAATGCAGGTATCATCAAGAGAATCCCCATGTGCGATATGACAGCTGAGCAGTTCAGACAGGTTATAGACGTTGACCTCAATGCTCCGTTTATCGTATCAAAGGCTGTAATTCCTTCAATGATCAAGAAAGGTCACGGAAAGATAATAAACATCTGCTCGATGATGTCAGAGCTCGGAAGAGAGACAGTATCGGCTTATGCAGCTGCTAAGGGCGGACTTAAGATGCTCACAAGAAACATCTGTTCAGAGTACGGTGCATACAATATCCAGTGTAATGGTATTGGACCAGGATATATTGCTACACCGCAGACAGCTCCGCTTCGTGAGAAGCAGGCTGACGGTTCGAGACATCCGTTCGATCAGTTCATCTGCGGCAGAACACCGGCAGGCAGATGGCTCCAGGCTGAGGAGCTTACAGGCCCGGCTGTATTCTTGGCATCGGATGCATCAAATGCTGTTAACGGACATGTTCTTTATGTTGACGGCGGTATCCTTGCTTATATCGGAAAGCAGCCGTAATCATGGAATAAGTGTTTCATAGCGCGCGGTTTGACCGCGCGTTTTTTATTTAGCTGATCAAGATATAAAAACGACAGATAGTGATGTGTGATTGCAATTTGATGGTATATCATAATAATGAAAGGAGGCGGATTATTTGAAGCTGAAAAATAAGATCACTGCGGTACTCATTTCCATGATGTGTTTTGCTTGTCAAGCATCAGCTTATGATATTGCGGTATTTGTAGATGGGACACGTGTGAATTTTGATACGGCGCCTGTTATAATCAACAACAGGACAATGGTACCTATGCGTGCTATATTTGAGTCGCTTGGAGCGCAAGTGGAGTGGGATCAGCAGTCAGAAACAGTTTTTGGGACTCTTGGTGACACCAATATAAGCATAACTATAGGCTCTTCGGAGATGGTCAAAAATGGTGAACCGGTGACGCTTGACTCACCTCCGGTTATAATAGATGACCGGACTCTTGTACCTGTTCGTGCCATATCAGAATCTTTTGGATGTACGGTAAACTGGGATGAAGCAACGCAAACTGTACATATTATATCAAACACTTCAGAATATTTTATACCTGAACTTATACCGGAATACAGCGGAAGCGCATACGTGACCGTAAATGGCAATGAGCCATATTTTGATGAGATGTCAAATGTTTCGTTTGAAAATTATAGTGAATTGGATTATCTTGGCCGATGCGGCCCGGCTTACGCGTGTCTTTCTATTGATACGATGCCAACTGAGGAACGTGGTAACATTGGTATGATAAAGCCGTCAGGATGGGTAACTGCAAAATATGATTTTGTAGATGGAAAGTATCTGTATAACAGATGTCATTTGATAGGATTTCAATTGTCGGCAGAGAATGCAAACGAAAAAAATCTTATAACCGGTACAAGATATATGAATACAGAAGGTATGTTACAATTTGAGAATATGACAGCTGATTATATCGAGGATACAGGGAATCATGTAATGTATAGAGTGACGCCGGACTTTAGAGACAGCGAGCTTGTTGCGCGCGGTGTGCTTATGGAGGCGGAGTCGGTTGAAGACGGAGGGATCGGATTAAGTTACAATGTGTATTGTTATAATGTTCAGCCGGGGATAGTTATAAATTATGCAGATGGATCCAGTTATGCATATGATAAACAGACTGATAATAATATCGAAAGAACGTATATTTTAAATGTCAGATCGAAAAAATTCCATTATCCAGATTGTTCGGGAGTCTCAAATATGAGTGAAAAGAATAAACAGGAATATACGGGCAGCCGTGAGGAACTTATAGAAATGGGATATAGTCCGTGCGGTATATGCTCACCATGATTTAAGAAAAAGGATTGCAAATCTGGCAATCCTTTTTATAACGTTGTCAGTCTGATGAATCAGGAACTAATGCTTTTATTTTGCTGAAGCTTTCATCGCTTATAACATGCTCTATTCTGCATGCATCCTTCTGCGCTGTATCTTCGCTGACACCAAGCATCACAAGGTATTTGGTAAGTGTTTTATGTCTATCATAGATTTTTTCTGCTATGACCTGTCCCTTTTCCGTAAGAAGGATCATACCGTGAGGATCATTTTCAATGTATCCGTCTTCTTTCAATAATGACATTGCTCTTGATACACTCGGTTTTGAATAATTCATCTCGTGTGCGATATCTATAGAACGAACATATCCGTATTTATTTTTTAAAATAAGTATGGTTTCAAGATACATTTCACCGGATTCAAGCAACTTCATAATAAGGACCTCCTCCCGAATGCTTTTGCCGTAATGTTTTGATCTTATTATACCTGGTTGGTAAGACTATTGAACACTAATTAATTATATAAATATATTTTAGCACAAACTAACGCATTTTTCAAGTGGAAATTATGATTTCCACCAAAATTTATGTTTGAAAATAATAATTTTGGGTACATATTTTTGTTTAAAACAGTTGTTTTTTTCTTCGGAAAATGATATAATGAATAGGTGTAAAAAGCATGGGAAACATTTTTTCGGCCTATTGTATTTATGATTTTTATGGCCATACGGAAAGGATTGATTATTTGTTTAATACATTTCGTGATGATATAAGGTCGGTCCTTGAGCGTGACCCGGCAGCAAGGAATGGTCTTGAGGTCTTCTTTCTGTATTCTGGAGTACATGCGGTAATGTGGCACAGGATCGCGCACTGGTTTTATTGCCGTCATATGAAATTTATAGCGAGACTTATTTCTCAGTTTTCGAGGTTCCTCACCGGTGTGGAGATACATCCTGCCGCGAAGATCGGCAAGGGCCTGTTTATAGACCACGGAATGGGAGTGGTGATAGGTGAGACTGCTGAGATAGGTGATAACTGTACAATATATCAGGGCGTGACACTTGGAGGTACGGGAAAGGAGTGCGGCAAGCGCCATCCTACAATAGGTGATAACGTGATGATAGGCTCGGGTGCGAAGGTGCTCGGACCGTTTTACGTGGGCAGTAATTCAAAGATAGCCGCGGGAGCTGTAGTGCTTTCAGAGGTGCCTTCGGATTCCACCGCGGTCGGAGTCCCAGCGCGGATAGTGAGCATGGGCGGTGAAAGAGTGTATTATGATCTGGATCAGGTCAAGATCCCTGACCCTGTAGCTCAGCAGATAACGGCTCTGAGCCTCAAGGTGGATGAGCTCAAAGCTGAGCTGGAAAAGCTTAAAAATGAAAATAATACCGGTAAGAATGCCGGGACAGCGGAAGGAGAACAGTAAATGAAGATCTACAATACAATGACAAGGAAAAAGGAGGAGTTTATCCCTCTTGACAAAAACAATGTCAAGATGTATTCATGTGGTCCCACCGTGTACAATTATTTTCATATAGGCAATGCGAGACCGTTTATAATTTTTGATACGATGAGACGGTATCTCGAATATCTTGGTTACGGTGTAACATTCGTTCAGAATTTCACGGATATAGACGATAAAATGATAAAGCGCGCCAATGAGGAGGGTATAACCGTAAAG
>CAJFNT010000103.1 GCA_904395315.1 uncultured Clostridia bacterium | reverse complement strand
CTTACAAGAACTCACACTGTTCATTTTTCAATGTGCAAATTTCTTTTAACTCGCTGTCCCCTTCATCGGAACAACTCGTTTATTATAGCATATTTCGTTGAGCTTGTCAATACCTTTTTCAAAACTTTTTCAAAAAGTTTTATTTGGTTTTAACTGATCTTTAAAAACCGCTCTTCAAAATAGCTTATTCATTATATCATAGCCGCCGGCATTTGTCAATACTTTTTTCGAAACTTTTTTCTCAGTTTCCTCATTTTGTACCGTCGCTCGCCGACAGCTATATTATATTACCACATCTCCTCCCCCTTTGTCAACATCTTTTTTCTTTATTTTCTCACTTTGTTTATTCTTAACAGCTCGTAATAAAAAAACGGAGCATTCTTGTATGTATTATACACAAGAACACTCCATGATATACAAATTATAGTATTTAATTTAATTAATGAACATCATTGCGCTACTTATAAGCACGCTTACTGCCATTACACCAACTACAACTATACATGTAACCTTAACAAATCTTCTACTCATGTCTTTTCTCGCCTCCTCAGCTGTTCAGTACCCGAAGTATTATTGTCGCAGCCTGAGCTCTTGTCGCTGTTTCTTTAGGCTTAAATGTTCCATCATCCATTCCCTCTATAAATCTATTGTTTACAGCTTGGCTCACCGATGCTTTTGCCCAATCACTTATATCGTCGCCATCCGAAAACGAGTTTGCGATATTGACGTCAACTTCCTGCCTATCATCAGTAAGCACCGTTCTCGTATACTGATAACAATACTGTGTGAGAACTGCCATCTCTTCACGCGTAATGGGAAGATTCCCATTGAACGCTCCATGATAAATGACCTTGGACGACGTTGCTTTTCCCGTATCATCCACCTCATATGTTACATCAGCACTGTATCCGGTTATCATGTTTGATGGTACTAAGCCTGCATCCAAAGCAGCCTGCAAATATGGAGCATACCAATCGGACGCTGTCGCGTCAAGACATTCCTCATATCTGTAGTCCACAGTTTTTATACCGGTAGCCTCCATTATCATTTTCAGATATTGAGCTCTCGTAACAACTCCATCCGGCATGAACTCGGTATCAGTGACACCATTTACTATATCCCGCTCAGCCAGCGCATTTATCGATGTTTCAGCCCAATGTCCTCTTATATCAGAAAACTCCGCCGCCGCTGCAGTTACAGAAAGAAGCGATGCCGATATCAATGTCAAAGCAAAAATTATCTTCATTATCATTTTCCTTTCACAATAATTTACCCATGTCATCTCATACATTATACACCACAAGAATCAATATTTCAATCACGCTTTCATAAATTCACAAAAAATTAATATTGCATCTTAGACTTTTCCGCCCGCAGTTGCCTGAAAAATTTTTTTATGATATCAGAGCACTCCTCTTCAAGTATCCCACCAATCACCGGTACACGATAATTACAAAGATTCATGTCAAGCAGATCCAATACAGATCCGGCGCAACCCGATCTCTTATCGTATGCGCCAAAGAAAAGATTTTCTATCCTCGCATTCAATATCGCCCCTGCGCACATAGGACAAGGTTCAAGAGTTACATATATGGAACATCCCGGCAATCTCCATCCACCTAATTTTTTACAAGCTTTTTCTATGGCAGCGATCTCTGCGTGCATTATTGCATTTTTCTTCGTTTCACGTCTATTATACGCTCTGGAAATTATCTCGTCCCCGCGCACTATCACAGCGCCCACAGGCATCTCGCCAAGCCCCGCAGCCTTTTTCGCTTGCTTGAGCGCCTCACGCATAAATCTTTCTTCCATTCTTACGACCTGTAATCACCGTTTATCTTCACATAATCATATGTCAGATCGCATCCCCACGCGGTGGCGCTTTCACTGCCCGCGTTAAGCGATACATTTATTCTTATCTCGTCTTCCGACAATACTTTTTTCGCTTCATCTTCCGAGAACTCTACTCCCGATCCATCACGGCATACAGCAATCATCCCAGATGCGGATTCAAAATCCACATCCACTTTTGTTATATCAAAATCAGCCTCTGAATAACCTATAGCACATAACACTCGGCCCCAATTAGCATCTTCACCAAAGATAGCGCATTTTAAAAGCGGAGACCTTATGACACTTTTAGCCACAATGATTGCGGTATCTATATCAGGAGCCGATGAAACATTGCATTCGATAAGCTTTGTCGCACCTTCACCGTCTTTCGCAAGCATTTTCGTAAGCTCGCGCATAACTGTGTAAAGAGCTTCCTTAAAGATCACGAACGCTTCATCTTCTGTCTTTATTTCTTCATTTCCTGCCATACCGTTAGCCTGAAGTATAACCATATCGTTTGTCGAGGTATCACCGTCAACACTGAGACAATTATATGTGATCTTGACTATATCCGAAAGCGCCTTTTGAAGCACCTCTGCCGATACGCACGCATCTGTAGTTATAAAGTTTAAAGTCGTTGCCATATTCGGATGTATCATACCGCTGCCCTTTGCCATACCTCCGAGCACACAGCGTTTACCATCTAACTCAAACTCAACCGCATATTCCTTTTTTACTGTATCAGTAGTCATTATCGCTGTTGCCGCTTCCGCATTTCCATTATACGAAAGCTCCGCGATCAAAGCGTCCATACTGTTCTCAATAAGCTCCACCGGAAGTATTTGTCCGATAACTCCCGTTGAGGCCACCAACACCTTATCATTTTCGATCCCCATTCTTTCCGATACAGCACGGCACATACGCTCCGCTTTTTCTTCTCCATCAACATTACACGTATTGGCATTTTTTGAATTCATTACAACTGCGCGTGAGACACCGCCGGACGCAGCAATATGGCTCTTCGTTACCGTAACAGGTGCTCCTTTTACTTTGTTTTGCGTATAAACCGCTGCAGTATTTGCATCAACATCCGACACAAGCAACGCCAGATCATTCTTGTTTTTATCACTATTAAGTCCACAGTTGATACCCGACGCCCTATATCCCTTAGCGGCGCACACGCCTCCCTCTATATTCTTATACATAATTAAATTCCCCTTTTGTAAAATCTTTTAGTTCATATGATCGTATCCGTTATTATCAGGATCTTTATAATCACTATTTTAATACAAACATTGCTTGTTGTCAACCTGCATCAAAAAATTTATAAAAAAGCGGCGCAGGCGCCGCTTATATGTAAATCTCATTATTCTTTATCTGATTCTGTATTATCCGTTTGCTCGCGCTCAGGATGCTTAGTGATTATCACCTCAGTAAGCCTTCGAGGCGCGCGCTTCGACACGTACACATGCAATATATCATAATCAAAGGCTTCTCCCACTCTCGGGATCCTTCCAAACTGCTCAACGACCCAACCGCCGACAGTAGTAACATCTTCCGATTCCTCATCTATCCCAAAAAGTTCAAACATATCATCAAGATCTGCCCCGCAATTGACTTTATATTTATTATCTCCTACCTGAACAAACGGCTCAACAACAATATCATGCTCATCCCAGATCTCTCCGACAAGTTCTTCTATTATATCCTCAAGCGTAACAAGCCCGACCGTGCCTCCGAACTCATCCAGTATTATCGCCATATGTGATTTTCTCGACTGCAAAAGTTTCAAAAGCTCCGATATCTTCAACGACGGAACAACAAAGATCGGACTGCTCATCATCTCAGTTATCGGTTTTCCCGTTGTCTTGTATTTTTCAAAATCTTTCTGATTCAGAACTCCTATTATATCATCGATAGTATCATGATATACCGGCAAACGAGAAAATCCTTTCTCAAACTGAGCACCAATCTCTTCTAC
Organism: uncultured Clostridia bacterium; assembly: GCA_904395315.1. GTDB lineage: Bacteria > Bacillota > Clostridia > UBA1381 > UBA1381 > Ornithomonoglobus. Next base: position 4,797 of record CAJFNT010000103.1, on the reverse strand, counting down.
AGAATCTCCCGCCTCCACGGCAACCATATCAACTCGGCTCGTATATATATCTTCAACTTCTATATCATAAAACTCGATCGCATTTCTTATCAGCTCGCTTTCATTGCCATCAATCTCACCTTCACTATGGGCTTCTTCGACCATTGTCATGATTTCTTCTTCGGTGACACCCTTATCCTCCTCAGGTTTGCTGAATTTTTTGTATACAAAATTCTGCCATTTCGATATGAGCCAATTTATCGGTGTAAAAACAACTATCAATACAGAAATAAATTTTGCCGAAAACATCGCAAAGCTCTCAGGCGCATTTTTCGAAACACTCTTGGGTGTTATTTCTCCAAACATCAATACTATCGCCGTAATAGCTATAGTAGCAACAGTCGGACCTATATCCTGTCCAAGAATCCTGATGAAAAGAACAGTTGCCATAGACGAACAAGCCATGTTAACAAGGTTATTGCCAATAAGCACAGTTGAAAGCAGCGAATCAAGATCTTCTGCAATATTAAGAGCTTTCTCTGCCTTTTTGTTCCCCTCATTCGCAAGCGCTTTCATTCGTATCTTATTCATAGAAAAAAAAGCGGTCTCAGTAGCTGAAAAATAAGCTGACAGCAACACACAAACTGCCATAATGATAATTATAGGTATATTATCGCCTAACTGCGATAAGCCGTCTCCGTCCATTGTTTAAATATATCCTCCTTGCAAAAAAACAGAGCGCCGCTTGCAAAACCATCTTATCTTTACGGCTATCCGGCAGCGCTCAACCAAAAAAGCAACTTAGTCTTCCACATCTATAGCCGTACAAAAGACGCAAAATACTATATATATATTATATAATACTATGCAAAAAAAATCAAGTCCTATTTATATTACTTCTGCGATGTTTTCTTTCTGAATACTCTATTTCTCATTCTCGCAAAGTAACCAGTTTCGATATGCTTATTTATTTCTGCTCCGATAAGCAACATGTAAATGCATATATATACCCACAATACCAACAATACTATCGCTGTAAGACTGCCATACAAAAAGGAATACTTTGCATAATGCATGATATAAAGTGAAAAAACATACGAAAAGCCGATCCACCCCACAGCTGTTGCCGCAGCCCCTACAAGCTGCGAACGGTACTTGGCTTTCCTCTGCGGCAGAAATGTATACAAAGCGGCGAAACCCAGCACAAACACAATAAAAAAAATCGGAAACTTCAGCTTAAACAGCAAAAGCAAGACATAGTGCGCAAGCACAAATTCCTTATCCACCAACGATATCAATGTGTTTCCAAACACAAGCACACCTACAGATGCCACAATGACCGCCACGAGCATAAGGTTATAAAAAAATGATGCTATTCGCGAAAACAACCAATTATGATGAGACGTATACCCAAAGATCGTATTTAAACCACTGTATATCGCCATTGTTCCTCGCGAAGATGACCACAATATCGTTATTACCGTAGCTGAAAGCAGCGCCACTGACTGTGAACGGTAAAACACCTCTGAAATCACCTTTGAGATATATGACGCGACAACATCCGGCAACGCGCGGCGTATCGGCATAGTTATCGACGCCACATTGACATCTACAAAGTATTTCAAGCAAAGTATGACGAGCATCAAGAAAGGTACCGATGAAAGCATTGTAAAAAATGCCGACTGCGCCGCATAAAGACCCACATTGTCATTTGACATATCTTTTATGAATTCAGCAACCATTTTCACAAACGTCACCAGTCTTGGCGTTCTTCGCATCTGCTTTTTTATAATCCTCCTCGCCGCAATCGCGAGTTTTTCCCTAAAACTTTTAATCATACCCGAATGCCTTCCATTCACCTTTACTGCTTTGCAACAGCTTTATCTGCTTAATTGTATTTATTATATCAGCACTTTCAAGAGAAGTCTACAGATTTATGAAAAAAATTTTATTTTATTACTACAACACCCGCATAGTATCCGGCCTCTCTCCCAAACATTTCTCTAATGGCATGTATAGCGCTGTCCGTTTTATCCTTTTCAATAACACACATTACACCGCTTCCGCACATTCTTGCGGCTATAACTCCATCCGCACCATGAGCCGCTGCTAAAGCCACGCGCGCTTCACCTGATATTGGCAGCAGTTTTTCCATTGCACATTCCGATTCATTCATCATATTAAACAGTATCTCAGGTCTGCAGTCCTTTAGCCCTGCCACAGCCGCAGATATGCGTCTGTCTTCTCCGTCCTCAAAACAGTTTACGGATCCAGCATCCGCGTGTCTTCCACTATTCTTTCGTACTCTCACTATCGCTAAATTATGATCATAAAGAGGCAACGGTACGCTTTCAGCAATGTCGCCGTGAAAATAAGCACACCAGCCCCCGCTTCCATACAGATCGCATAGCGCCGCCAGGCTGTCATAAGGAGTAACACCCTCCCTCAGTCTCATCCTTGCCATGAGCTTATCAATGGTATAGGAAATCGTTTCTTTCTCTCTTCCAAATCCCATAATGTCTGAGTTGTATATTATCTGCGCGCCGCCGCTGCTTCCAAACCGCACATCACAAACATTTGAATCAGCGTTTAATATTCTTATCACATCACCGCATCGTCTTCCATATGCTCTTATGCCGCATCCGGCAGAAAATCCCAGTACAGACATTCTGCCCTTCATAAGAGAAAACGGCAGACCTACTCTCTCAAAACACAAAGTTCCGGATGAAGTTCCGTATCTGCTGTAAAAATCCGATTTCAGCTCAACCGATCTTTCTGTATACATTCCGTACCTCCCAAATATCTTTTTTCTATAGCAAACCTATCATTTACACATAATACAAAAAGTCCGCATCCCTCACTTAATTGTATTTTTGCCCGTAAAACTGTTGACAATTCACGAAAAAGTCTGTATAATAAATCCAAGATTAATTTTTGAAAGGTTATGATAAAAAATGGCTGAAAGCAAAGAATATATTCTTACTGTCGAAGGTAAGGCAAAGCTCGAGGAAGAGCTTGACAGACTCGTAAGCGTTACGCGTAAAGAAGTCTCAGAAAAAATCAAAGAAGCACGTTCTTTCGGTGACCTCTCAGAGAATGCTGAATACGATGCCGCAAAAGACGAGCAGGCCGAGGTCGAAGCGCGTATAAGCCAGATCGAGCACATGCTCAAATATGCGAAAGTAGTTGAGATCGAATCAAACGATCAGGTTACCGTGGGAAAGATGATAACAGTCAATTTCCATGGCGAGATCGCCGAGCAGTTCGGTATGGCGGGCGAACACACCTACACTATAGTCGGCTCCTCCGAGGCTGATCCAACACAGAACAAACTTTCATATGAATCACCGATAGGCGCAGCATGCCTTAACCGCTCTGTAGGTGACGAGGTGGAAGCCGACACCCCTGCAGGCTCAGTAAAATTTACGATATCAAAAATAGAAAAAGCTCAATGACACTTTACGCTCTGGAAAATTCCGGAGCGTTTTTTTTGTCATAATATCATATCTTCTCTCATATCCATAGATAATGGTATTGGGGGGAGGTTCTCAGATTGAAAATCATCATAATCTCATCATATTCGTATATAGCAGCAGTCATAGGCGCCGGTTTCGCATCCGGTCAGGAAATAATGTGCTACTTCGTCCGTTTCGGCAGATACGGATTTTTAGGCATTCTCTGCTTTGCAATAGTATTTGCGATTTTCTCATTCTCTGTGATATATACATGCAAACTACTCAATATAAGCACATTTGACGGCTTCCTGTGTATTTTTCCCAGAGGCACACTTCGCACCGTTGTAAAATACTCCATAGGGATATTTTCTTTTGCTGTCTATGCTGTAATGATATCCGCCGTCGGTGGGATCGGCGCGATGGTCACACCGCTTTCGCAGCCAATATGCTCGCTTATATGTGCCTCCCTATGCGCGCTTCTGCTTTGCCGCGGAGCAGACGGTGTATTCAATATAAATGGTGTTCTTGGAGTAATACTTACTATCGGCATAATAGCATGCTGCATGTACATTCTGCGCTACAGAGAGTATCACACCTTCTCTCAAGCTGCCTCTGCAATCTCTGACTCATACGTCTATTCCGGATATAACCTGATATCTCTTACACCTGTGATGGCTGTTCTTGGCGCACAGCTTAGTTCCGGGCGAGCAGCTGCTGCGGTAAGCACCATATCCGCCACCGCGCTGTTTATAATGACCGCGCTAATGTATACTGTCCTATCTATTTATGCGCATAAAATTGACCTGGGGGAGTTTCCAATGCTGACCCTTGCATATCGTCAAAACCCAATATTAGGCGCTCTTTATTATATAATGCTTGCAGGCTCGATCCTCACTACATTACTCTCGTCCGGCGGCAGTATAACCGAATCATTTGGCTTTGATAAAAAGCCGTTTCCTGTATTCATGGTCACAGCAATAGCATATCTTCTGTCTGGAGCGGGTTTTGGAAGACTTGTAAATACCGCTTATCGATTCTGTGGGATCGCAGGCGCTTTCCTACTTACTGTAATTACGATATTTTGCATAAGAGCGATAATTACGACAGTCAAGGAAAAATATTTATAAAAAATATGATTTTCTTCATATAATCGCAATAATAGATGTATTTAAGAGTTTTTTTTAGATTATAAGTGTATTTTGAAGGTTTTTTGATTTGCAATCGAGACATCGTTGTGGTATCATATACAAGTCGTCAGGCGATAGGTTAGAAAAAACAAGAACCACGGGATGTAGCGCAGTTTGGTAGCGCATCTGGTTTGGGACCAGAGGGCCGCAGGTTCGAATCCTGTCATCCCGACCAT
>CAJFNT010000102.1 GCA_904395315.1 uncultured Clostridia bacterium | reverse complement strand
TTTATTTTCTGTTGCACTCTCCTTGAAGTCGCCTTCACCTGCCGTTAGCAGGCATCCTGCCCTGCGGAGCCCGGACTTTCCTCATGCATAAGCACGCGATCGTTCGGCTTACTTTGATACCGCATTTTAATTTTATCACAATATTTCTATAAAATCAAGTATTTTATTCAATTGCTGTTATCCATAAGACCGAGAGCGGCCGTCATTGTTCCGCTCACAGCCTCCCATTCATCTTCGGTCATATTAAGAAGATCTACATATTCTCCCGATTTTGTAAAACCGAAATCATCATCGTATTCATTCGATACGGTCAAAGCCCCGTCAAGCTCAAATACATCATTGACATTTATCATCACATCAGAAAATGACAATGAACCATCCACGGCTGTTTTTCCGTGAGCGGAAAGATCAAAGGTCATGTCATCCATACTGTATCTTACATCATAACCGTCAGCGCTTCCCTCAACTGTAAACACAGTTGTTCCGCCAACACTTATATTGTCGGTAAACACTCCGTCAGAACCGTTTACAGATCGCCTTACCGCGTTCACAGTATCATCGTTTTTATATACTGTGATATCATCAAACGGCTCGCTTTCACCTGTCAAAGCCAATGTGTATTTATCATCTCCGATAATGATCTCAAGCTCACGAAGCATCAGATCCTTTACCTTGAAAACTATGTCGATCCCTTCTTCAGGAACAACAAAAGATCCCATTATTTTTTGATATGCCTCGCTGTCTGCTCCATCGGTCTTACATATATAATCTGCCGCCGCCGAAACGAATTTTTCCGCTGTGTCCCTATTTAAATGAGCGCCATAAGCATTCGCTCTCTCAGTATCATTATTTATTATCACATTCACTCTGCCGTTTTCCTTGAATTCTATCTCATTTACAGCAGCTTTGAGGTCATCTTTGTATGAAGATATAAATTCCGAAAGACTGTAATCTCCTTTTAATGTTCTTCTCGCTATGCTCGGCGCGCTGTACTTATCCGGTGCCTGAACGATATTCCCGAAAATAGAAGAATTCCACTCTTCCGCAAAATTAGAGACAGGAACAGAAAATCCTCCGTTAAACAATGGTGTTTCCATGAGAAGCTGTTCATCATCCTTGTATACCTTAAAATCCATCTTATCATAAAGCTCTATATCCGCGACCGAACATGAACTGTCACTGTTTACAGTTATGTCTACCGGTATACCATCAAACAGCTGAGAATTTACTGATTCACCACTGATAGTTAATTTGCCTCCATTTTTCATATAATCTCTAAATATTTCAATGTCTGTCTTTTCAACATGATCGAAAGCGCTGTCAAGCTTCTCCGACACATTCATAAGACTAAGAGCTATGACACGTTCAGGCGTGACAAAATATTTGTAAATTCCGAACAGACCGCCGCAGATGACTGCCGCGCCGGCAACAGCGGATACTATAATAATTCTTTTCTTAGGACCCATTTTCTCCTCCGAACAAAATCACCAAAAATCATGATATATCTCACGATCATGATAAATTAAAAATACGGTTTTAATTCATCTATCCCTCTAAGCATTCCCTCATATTCAGGGAAATCCGATATTATCCTGCGTATACAACGCATACAGAAATCCGCACGCAGATCACTGTTATCCCTCATCTGCTGTTTCATCCCCCAGGTATGAGTAAACCACCTTTCACCGTCTCTGAAAAGCCTGTCGAGATCGGATATCACGTACATATCAACACCCATCATCTTTGCTGTCATTGAAAGCAGCCTTTGCTCGGCAAATACCATATACGTAAGCCCGTCTCCGTCCACAGTATTTTCCATGAATCTCACAGCTTCACTCGTGTAAAGATCAGCAAGAGCTTTGTTTTGTATAACATAAAACGCGGTATTCGCGGGTCTTACACGCCAGTCAAGATCAGGATCAAAAATATAACCCTGTTTCATATTAAAATGTGATATATCGGGATACACATCAGGGTATATATCCTCGTCATGTATAACCGCAAGATCACCTAAATTATTAAAGGCGATCCTGTCCCAAACTATGAAATCGGTATCTATGACCGCAGCCGGTGTACCGCTGTATATAAGCGAATATATTTTTCCGGCTGCCCAAAATATCTTTGGATCTATTTTGTCCGGTATATTATCGAGCTCGGTGCCGATCTCGTTCCAGATCCCGCACATTCCCCGCTCACTGTAATACCTCAGCCCCTCGCTGTCTGTGACCATCTTTATCTCACCGTTCTTTTCACGCCATTTAAGCGCGGAAAGTATAGTTGTCAACAGATCAAAATCGTCAGAATAATATATCCCTGCCGCCGCTCTTCTCGGAGCGGTCCAATTTGAATGAACAGCCTTCACTCTGATCCCCCCGTTCTATCAGTAACCGAATCTCTCTCTGTCCGACATTATTTTTACCGATAATGTCACCCCATCTCCCTGAGATAATATAGATGTTTCAAGCTGAGGATGCTCCATGAGCGCGTCTATATATTCTCTCAATCTGTTTATTATCGTGACCTTACGCCTTACAAAATGTCCATCGTCAGCCGTCATTCCTTTAAACAAGACATTATCTGAAATAAGCAGACCGCCTTTTTTCAAAAGTCTCACACAGTCATCAAGCATATACACGTAGTGCGCTTTAGGACCGTCGAGAAATATCATATCGAAGCTCTCATCCTCATCGATATACCAAAGATAATCCTTTGCGTCAGCCTCTCTCACGGATATTGTATTTTCAAGCCCGGCTCTCCTGATATTGACGCGCGCTTTTTCTATCATATCGGTGTCATATTCAAGCGTCAGGATGCTGCCGCCTTTTTTCATGCTCTTTGCCATCAAGATAGAACTGTAGCCTATAGCGCAGCCTACTTCAAGAATGCGTTCCGGAGCCTTGAGCTTTGTTATTACCGAAAGAAGCCGCGCCGTTTCCGGCTCGGCTATCGGTACGGAATTTTTTGCCGCATACTCTTCCATATCACGCAAAAGCTCATCTTTCTGAACTGTTTTTTCACGTATATAAGAGGTCACATACGGTGTGACTATCGCATCTTTATCATATTCCGTCATTTCATCGAATCCTCATTATCCAAGGCAGAAGAATCCACGTTCATTGTGAGATCATTAGATTCCATAGCCGCAACATGTTCTTCATATGTCCTTGAGAATATATGATCACCGTTTTTGCTCAAGCAGAAATAATAAGCATCCGTTTCCTCCGGATAAAGAGCCGCCTTTATGCATTCCTCACCGGGATTGCATATCGGTCCTATAGGCAGTCCCGCATACATATAAGTATTATACGGAGAGTCTATCTCTGTATCAGCTATCGACAAAACAGGCTTTCTCTCTCCAAGCACATACTGTACCGTCGCGCATGACTGCAGTTTCATACCTGAATTTTTTCTGTTATAGAATACTCCTGCGACCTTTGCCCGCTCAGTGTCGGAATCGGTCTCTCTTTCAACTATCGACGCCATGGTAACGATCTCATCCACAGTCATCCCTATCTCAGCCGCTCTGTCGTAATATTCCTGTTTAAACATATTGTCAAATGTTTTGAGCATAAGATTTACGATCTCCTGTCCGGTATATGTAACAGGTATCTCATAAGTCGCAGGGAATAAGTATCCCTCAAGCTTAATTTCACGATCCGGAAGATCTTCAAGGAATCTGTAATCATATAACGACGGATCAAGCGCGTCCATAAATTCGTCCGCTCCCGGCAGTCCGGCATCATGCAGAGCCGTCACGATCTGAGTTATCTCATAGCCTTCAGGTATAACGACTCTCACTGTATCTCTCGAAGAAGTTATTAGCGAGTTAAGTATATCATCATAGCTCATACCGTTTCTTACAGTTATGGCTCCCGGCTGATACTGTCCGTCATAACCTCCCAGTTTTGACTGCAGTCTGAATATAGTGGGATATTTTATAGCGCCGTTTTGCTCAAGCAGATCTGCTACTGTTGACGCGCCCGACCCCTCAGGGATCTCGATCGTTATATCGCTGTCTATATCAACTCCGTTGCTGTCGCCCAAAATAACAGTAAACGCCACACCTCCGGCGATCACTATCAATGCTATGACCACGACAACTATTTTCCATAAACTGAATCCTGTTTTTTTAACTTTTATAGCCATTTCATTCCTCCTATGTGTGTGCTTAATGCGCTTTTTATAAGCGTCAGATCAACTATGCTCACTATTAATATCTGAACATATTGTATAACATTTCATACAAAAGGTCAATAGATTTTGTAAAAATGCCAAAAAATCATTTCTTTACATATACTTTTTTACCGTTTATGAATGTCATGACACACTCAGAACCAAAATCTACGGGGTTGCCTGTGAATATAGCTATATCCGCATCTTTTCCTTTTTCAATACTTCCTACCCGATCAGCTATACCGCAGTTCTCCGCAGCGGTGAGCGTTACAGCTGAAAACGCCTTGTCTCTGTCCATACCACGCTGTACCGCGAGTGCGGCGCATAGCGGAAGATTTTCTATAGTTATTTCAGGGTGATCCGTTATTATAGCCGTCTTTATACCTCTTTCAGAAAGATTTTTATAAGTAGCGAAAGACAGATTTTTTAATTCGGGTTTGCTTCTGTCGGTAAGAGTAGGACCCAGCATCACCGGCAGTTTCTCGCGTTCCAGAACATCAGCTATTATATCCCCGTCCGAGCAATGCTCTATAGTTACTCTTATGTCAAATTCCTTTGCGAGCCGTATAGCGCTGCATATATCATCCGCGCGATGGGCATGTATTTTTACAGGTATCTCTCGTTTTATTACCGGAAGCATAGCTTCAAGTTTTATGTCAAAATCGGGCTTATCATTTTCCTCTTCATCCTCATAATATCTTTCGAGCGCGTCATGATAATTTGCCGTTTTATATAAAAGCTCTCGTATAAGCGCCATCGTTCCCATTCTTGTGACCGGAGTCTGATTTTTATCATTATACACGGTTTTGGGATTTTCACCGAGCGCCATTTTCATAGCGCACGGCGCTTTTAAGATCATATCATCCACACAGACGCCAAACGTTTTTACAGCGGCAAACTGTCCGCCTACAGCATTTGCGCTTCCCGGTCCTGTTACCACCGTGGTTATACCTGCGCTTCTCGCATCGCTGAATGCTCTGTCCTGCGGATTTATCCCGTCTATAGCTCTCAGCTGCGGCATTATCGGATCACTGTCCTCATTGGCGTCTGCGCCCTCGAACCCTGTTGAATCGCCAAACAGACCGACATGACAATGCGCGTCTATAAGACCGGGAGTAACAACAAGTCCCTCAGCGTCTATAACTTCGTCCGCAGGCCCCTCATATCCTGTGCCTATAAATCTTATTTTATCATCGAATCCGATCTCTCTATTTTCTATAACCGTTCCTGTTCCCGTTATAATACGAGCATTTTTTATAACTATCATACACTACCCTTCAAAACATGATTTATCGCGCTCGTCGCCGCTACAGCTCCGTCTGCGGCGGCGGTAACTATCTGGCGCAGAGGCGATACCCTGCAGTCTCCCGCCGCAAATATACCATTGACACTTGACTCAAGATACATGTCGGTCTTTATAAACCCTCTTTCGCAAAGCTCTATCCCGCATGCTTTTGCAAGCATATTGTCCGGAGTTATACCAATGGCAATTATAACACCGGCAGCGTTTATATACCCTTTTTCACCGGTCTCCGTATTTTTTGCTATGATCCGTTCAAGTTTTTGAGTTCCTTCAAATTTCTCAGCGATCATATCAGTATATATTGTGATCTTCGGGTTCTCCTTTGCCTTTGTCACAAGAGTTTTTGACGCGCGGAATCTTTTTGATCTGTTCATGATGAACACATGCTCACAAAATCCCGCAAGATACAGAGCATCTTCAAACGCGGTATTCCCTCCGCCTATAACTACCGTATCCTCGCCCTTGAAAAAAGCGCCGTCACAGGTAGCACAATAGCTTACCCCCGATCCCGCAAGCTCTGTTTCTCCTTCTACTCCAAGTTTTTTCGGATTTGCACCGGTAGCGATTATTATGGTCTTCGTCTCATACGAATTTCTGCGTGTTTTTACCGTTTTTACAGGTCCGTCAGCGTTTATTATCTCACGCACTGCTTCAGATCTTATCTCAACGCCGAATTTTTCAGCGTGCTTTTCAAACGCGTCCATAAGCTGCGGTCCGGACGGATTATTGTAAAAGCCCGGATAATTGTCCACCTCATATGTGTTTGCGGCCTGACCGCCGCATGACAGCTTTTCAAGCAGGAGTGTTTTCATTCCTCCTCTCATGGCATATATTGCGGCGCTCATACCGGCAGCTCCGCCTCCTATTATAATTATATCATACATAGATCTTCCTCCCAACTCTGTATCAATATATAAAGTACGAGCTTATTTGATCAATTACTGATTTTATTTTAGCATATACGAGTCACAAAATCAATAGAAATTTCGTTTTTACGTTAACTTTTGCCATTGTTTTGACCCGTACATAAATTTTTTACGGGATTGCTGTTTACATTTTAATTCTTTTGTGATATTATATTCAATAGATAATATTTATAGATAATATTTATAGATAATATTTTAAAGAAAGGAAAACAACAATGTACGGTTCATCCTATTATAAGCTTGAAGCGCGGCGTATGCTTTCAGGCGGTTACGGCGCGGCTGTTATCGGAGCGGCTATACTAATGATACCGGCATATCTTCTGTCTCTTATCGAGCAATTGATATTTGGCTCCGCGAACGCGGCCGGATTCACTATCGGTTCAACCGTTATTGAATTTATCTTCTCTGTTTTCGTGACAAATATTCTTTCGGTCGGTTATTACCGTTTTCTTTTAAGTTACGAGAAAACAGAACCTGTAAATGACGGGGAACGGATAAAACATGATCACAATCTCGTTGTTTCCGGATATACACATAATTTTGCAAATACGCTTAAGGTCATGTTTACCCGTGATATATATATGATAGGCTGGCTCCTTGTCGGCCTTGTGCCAATGCTGCTCTATATAGGATTTATAGCCTTTATGTCATATTCGACCGATATTATATCAAATGTGTATGATCTTTTTACACAGGCTATGACGAGTCCCACATACGATATGGCACAAAATCTTGCCAACTACATTGCGGTGAACTGCCCATATCTGCCAATGCTGACTATGCTGATGTTCTTTCTAACTATAGCGGCTCTTATACCGTTTATAATGAAGAACTACGAGTATTCGGCAATACCGATGATACTTGCGGATAATCCAAATATGGACAAACTCCACGCTTTTGCGCGCACAAAAGATATTATGACTGGATTTAAATTAAGATATTTTCTTATACAGCTCTCATTTCTGGGATATTCTTTGCTGATAACAATAGGGTATCTTCTTACAGGATCGCAAATAGTATTCATCATAGGGATGCTTCTTCTCAATCCGTACATCAGCATGACATTGCTGCGTTTTTACAGAGAGCGTAATAATACTATCGAATACAACATATCGTTTTACGGCGCTCATATGCCGTAACTATGATTGTAATATTAAACACACAAAGAAAGGAATGACTTATTATGAAAATAGAGACCTTGTGCGTTCAGGAAGGATACACTCCAAAAAACGGAGAACCGAGAGTTCTTCCTATAGTTCAAAGCACAACATATAAATATGATTCTTCTGATTTTATGGGCAAACTTTTTGATCTTGAGGAATCAGGATTCTTTTACACACGTATAGGCAATCCGACCGCCGCAGCGGTAGAAAAGAAAATCGCGGCTCTTGAGGGCGGAGTCGGGGCCATGCTCACATCATCGGGACAGGCAGCTACAATGGCAGCCGTTATGAATATAGCCAATGCGGGAGATAATATCGTATGCTCTGCGGCATGTTACGGCGGAACATTCAATCTGCTCGGCGTTACGCTTGAAAAATACGGCATAACCACTACATTTGTAGATCCCGAGGCTGATCTTGAGACACTCAAGCAGGCGGTAAAGCCCAACACAAAAGCCGTTCTTGCCGAGACTATATCTAATCCATCGCTTGTGGTCCTGGATATAGAAAAATTTGCTGAACTTGCTCACTCTAACGGGATACCGCTTATAGTTGACAATACATTTGCAACGCCTATCCTTTGCCGTCCGTTTGATTTCGGCGCTGATATAGTTATCCATTCGACCTCAAAATATATGGATGGACACTCTTGCGCGCTCGGCGGAGTTGTTGTGGACAGCGGCAAATTCGATTGGGCTGCCAGCGGCAAATTCCCCGGACTTACCACGCCTGATGAATCATATCACGGTATCATATATACTGAGGCATTCGGAAACGCGGCATACATACAAAAGGCTGTAGTTCAGCTCATGCGCGATATGGGTATGACTCCGGCGCCGATGAACGCGTTTCTTCTGAACCTCGGTCTTGAAACGCTTCATTTAAGAATGCCGCGTCACAGTGAAAACGCGCTCAAAGTAGCTGAATTTCTTGAAAATGATGACAGAGTGTCATGGGTAAACTATCCGGGACTCAGATCAAGCAAATATCGCCCATTGGTGGAAAAGTACTTAAAAGGCGGTTCCGGAGTCGTTTCGTTTGGTGTAAAAGGCGGAAGAGAAGCTGCAGTCAAATTCCTTGACAGTCTTAAGATCGCAGCTATAGTCACGCACGTGGCCGATGCGAGGACATGTGCTCTCCATCCAGCAAGCACCACACATCGTCAGTTGACCGATGAGCAGCTTGTTGAATGCGGAGTAAGTCCGGATCTTGTCAGATTCAGTGTCGGTATTGAAAACGCGGACGACATCATAGCTGACATAGATCAGGCATTGGGCAAATAAATTCTGAAAGGGTATATGATGAAAATAGCAATTATAGGTCTCGGATTGATAGGAGGTTCTATAGCGCGCCGTCTCAGAGGGTTTCACGACTGTGAGATAGCCGCTTACAACAGAACGCGCGAAAGCTTGGATCTCGCGCTTTCCGATGGTGTAATCGACATTACGTGCGATACTCCCGGAGAAGCTATGGAAAATGCTGATATAATAATAATGTGCCTCTATCCTCAGCTGAATATTGATTTTGTTCGGGATAATCTCAAATGTATAAAAAGCGGCGCGGTCATAACAGATGTGAGCGGTGTTAAAGGCTTTATCATACGAGAGATGAAAAAGATCCTGCCTGACGATGTAGACTTTATTGGCGGACATCCTATGGCAGGCAGGGAAGTGGGCGGTTACAAAAGCTCTACCGATACTCTTTTTGACAATGCTCCGTATATTATTACTCCGGATAGATCAAACAAACCTGAAAATGTGCAGCTCATCAGAGATATGGCTAAATATATCGGCTGCCGAATAGTTGTTACAACAACACCAGACGAGCATGATTCCATCATAGCGTACACCTCTCAGCTCATGCACATAGTGGCTGTCGCTCTCTGCGTCAATCCTCTGCTTGAACGCAGCGGATCCTTTGCTGGCGGGAGCCTTCAAGACTGCACGAGGATAGCGGTTATCAATGAAAAAATGTGGAGCGAGCTCTTTGTTGAAAATAAGGAACATCTTGCTGAACAGATAACTGAGTTCCAGGACTGTCTTGAAAATATAAAAAAGGCTGTTCTCAGCGAGGACCGGGAGGAACTCGAAAAAATTATGAAGCAGGCCACACATCAAAAACTAAAGTGGCTTGCAAAATGAGGTGAATATATGCCAAGAACAATTGAAGAGCAGGAAGGGCTTTCTCTTCTCGGAAACAAAAAAACGGAATACAGAGACGACTACGCGCCTGAATTATTAGAGTCCTTTATAAATAAACATCAGGATAATGATTATATGGTGTCATTCAACTGTCCGGAATTCACAAGTCTCTGTCCGATAACAGGTCAGCCTGATTTTGCTGAAATTAAGATAAACTATATACCTGATATTAGGATGGTTGAATCGAAATCTCTGAAACTGTATTTGTTCAGTTTCAGGAACCGCGGAGATTTTCATGAGGACTGCGTGAATATAATCATGAAGGATCTTATAAAACTGATGGATCCAAAATATATAGAAGTAAAAGGCATATTTACTCCGCGAGGCGGGATCTCGATATACCCGTTCGCCAACTATGGCAGAAAGGGTACAAAATATGAAAAGATCGCCGAGGACAGGCTTTTCTCGGCGCTTGAAATAAAGTGAGGAATACATCAATGAAAAAAGCATTAGTTGTATTGTCCGGCGGACAGGACAGCACGACCTGTCTTTACTGGGCGATCGACAGATTTGGAAAAGAGAACGTGAGCGCTGTCGGATTTGACTATGGACAGCGACATAAAAAAGAGCTTGAGTGCGCCAAGGCAATATGTGATGAGGAAGAAATATCGTATGAGATCATCCCCACACCTATAATAAATCAGCTTTCAGCAAATTCTCTTACACGTGAGGATATACCTGTCGAAGAGACTAAACCGGAAGGAACGCCGCCAAATACATTTGTTGAAGGACGCAATATGCTGTTTCTCACATATGCTGCTATATATGCAAAAACACATGGTATAACAGAGATTGTTACCGGTGTTTGCGAAACAGATTTTTCCGGTTATCCCGACTGCAGAGATATATTTGTCAAGTCACTGAATGTGACGCTGAATCTGGCTATGGAATACAATTTCGTTCTCCATACACCATTGATGTGGCTTGATAAAGCTCAGACATGGGAACTGGCCGACAAACTTGGTGTTATAGATACCATTTACAATAAAACTCTCACATGCTATAACGGAGTTATGGGCGAGGGATGCGGTCATTGTCCCGCATGTTTCCTCAGGAAAAGAGGTTATGAACAATACCTTAAACGCAAAAATAATAAGAAGGATTGAATAATATGTATGAGGTAAGAAAACGTTTGGAGATTTCCGCGGCTCATAGACTTGAACTCGGGTATGAATCCAAATGTACGAATCTGCATGGTCATAATTGGATAATAGATGTTTATCTGCGCTCTGAAAAACTTAACGATGACGGCATGGTCATGGATTTCACACATATAAAGAAAGCTGTTCAAGATAAATTTGATCACAAAGTCATAAATGATGTCGTTGATTTTAATCCTACGGCTGAAAATCTTGCAAAATATATATGTGATTCTCTTGCGCCTTACTGCGTAAGAGTTGATGTTCAGGAAAGTATTGATAATATTGCTTCATATATGCGCGATGACTATTGATTCATAAAATGATTTAAATAACAGGGGAGGGGATCACAATACAGATATCGGAAATATTTGATAGTATAGATGGAGAGGGGATACGCGCAGGCCAATTGTGCACTTTTATAAGAGTATTCGGCTGCAATCTGCGCTGCTCATACTGTGACTCTATGTATGCTGTGGATGCCGGGTATTCGGAAACTCCTCCTGTCGACATGGATGTCAGCGAAATACTTGCGCGTGTAAACAGAAATTATAAGCGCGTAACACTGACAGGCGGTGAACCGTTGCTTTTCCCGGAATCAGTAAAGCTTGTTAACAGACTGTGCGATCTGGGCTATGAAGTTAATATCGAAACCAATGGTTCATGCGATATAGCCGGCTTCAGAAGTCTTATAAATCACAGCGATAACCTATTTTTTACGATTGACTTCAAGCTTCCTTCGAGCGGAGAGATGTACTCTATGCGTCTTTCCAACTACGATAACCTCGAACAAAGAGACGTTCTGAAATTTGTTATCGGTTCTGAAGAGGATTCGTCTGTGGCAGCGGCTTTCGCAAAAAATATCGCGGAAAAATACGGGGATGATGCTCCGTATATGTTTGCCGGAGTAGTATTCGGTCAATACGAGCTCAAAGATGTTATCGACGAGTTCATGGCTGATCCGGCGCTTAAAAATGTTCGTTTCCAGATACAAATGCACAAGATAATTTGGGATCCGGATGCGAGGGGAGTATAGAAGGAGCCTTTAAACGGCTCCTTTTTATCTTTGCCATTTAAACAGGATCACTCCGCCTATCATGAGCGCTATGCCTATATACTTTGTCCAGTCAAAAACTATTTTTTCACTTTCCATCAATCCGAACGCGTCTATAACCGCCGCTGTTATAAGCTGCGCGATCAATATTATTGATATTGCAAGAGTCGGATTCAGACTTGAAACTGATCTCATAACTGTGAGAGTAATTATAAGTCCAAGCGCTCCTCCGAACAGATAAAGTTTATTTACGCCTGCGATCTCACGAATATTTCCGTTTCCGAATATAAACATAACTATCAGTGACAA
>CAJFNT010000101.1 GCA_904395315.1 uncultured Clostridia bacterium | reverse complement strand
GAATAAATGCGACCAATTTGTGCATTTTGCTGATTTTACTAAAAAACAAAGGTTTAATGTGTCCGTTATCTTGACATAGCACCAGTCGTTATGTGTTCGGAGGAACAGATGTCAGCTGTAGAGACTATAAGTGAAAATGTCGGAAAGATAACATCAGAGGCGTTTGATGATGTTATGTCTATACTAAAGAAAGTCATTGGCGGAAAAGTTGTGAATTCGGACAAATATGTGATGTGATCGAGCATTCTATCCGGAAAGAGGGCCGCTATGCAATCCGCTGAGACGGAGCAGCATAGCAGTTCTCATTTTTTGTTGTACGGTAATTTGTATGATAGAGGTTTGATGGGGAACGGATATTCAACATATGATAGTGTTATGGATATATAGAATATAAAAATTTTTAGATTTTAGTAATTTTTTGACCGATTTTTCTTTGCAAAGGTAAAAATGCTTGAATTTATGAATGAAGCAATGTATAATTATTTATATAAAATTATTGAGCAAGGAGTTGGTAGAATGTTTGAAGATGCGGTCCGGTTTTCTTTGGACAAGATCAGGAAGAATGCGGATGATTTTTCGGATTCGTTTCTCAGTGATGAAAGCCATGGGTATGTGTATAGCAGAAATACGGAATGTGTTGGGTGGACAGAAGGTTTTTGGCCAGGCATGCTCTGGCTGGCATATGAATTTACCGGTGATGAAAAGTTTAAGTTGACAGCTCATGAGCTTGACAAGCTGCTATGCAGAAGGATATATGAAAGGCGTGGGACAGATACGCACGATCTGGGATTTCTATATACCCTTTCTTGTGTGGCTGAGTATAAGATCACAGGTAATGAGAATGCAAAAAATGTTGCCTTGGAAGCTGCGGAACTCTTGATCAGGAGATTCCATGAAAAAGGACAATTCATACAGGCGTGGGGAAGCTTGGAGGATAAAGCCAATTATAGACTGATAATAGACTGTTTCATGAATTTGCCTCTTTTGTTTTGGGCATCTGAGGAGACAGGGGATATTAAATATGCTGATATTGCAAAAAAACATTTTTATACCGCGGCCGGATGCGTTATAAGGGAGGATTTTACTACATATCACACATATTATTTCGATCCGGATACTGGGAAAAAACTTAAAGGAGTTACAAAGCAGGGATACAGCAATGATTCTTGCTGGGCGCGTGGGCAGGCTTGGGGGATATACGGAACTGCTTTAGCATATAAATACATCGGTGATAAAAATATAGCAGAGCTTTTCGATGGGATAACTGAATGCTTCTTTGGGCATTTGCCGGAGGATGGGATACCTTATTGGGATATGATATTTACAGAAGGCGATGAACCAAGAGATACTTCGGCTGCGGCAATAGCGGTTTGCGGCATGCTTGAGATGAACAGACATATAAAGAGCGAAAAGAATATGGATAGATGCATAAAAATGATGCAAGCTCTTAAGGATAGATACCTGACTGATAATAGATCAAACGGTATACTGAAAGAGGGAATGTATTCGAAGCCGGATGGGTCAAAATCGGAATGCAATGTTTGGGGAGATTATTTTTATTTTGAAGCGCTTATGCGGCTCAATGTTCCGGATTGGAAAATATATTGGTAAGGAGCGAAGAGTATGAGATTGAAAAAGATCATAGCGGCTGTTTTGAGCTGTGCGGCGTTTGCAGCTGCATGTCCCGGATATATGCCTGTGTCGGCGGATGATGCTGATATGACCGATTATGTTCTTCTTGACTGGGAACCGCAGGGGAATTGTTACTGGAATTCGGCAGATCATAGCTTATATAATCAGCTTATAACTATAGATAACAAACCGGAAGCGAATAATCTTGGACAGTTTGTCTCATCTAAGAGGATGTTTACAAAAGATGATATTCCTGTGGGCAGCTATATACAAATAGATCCCGGATATCAGTATCGGCCTGAGGAGTGGACAGAAGATCTGGGGAAAAACGAATCACAGGACAGACCGGGAAATGTGAAGGAAACTGAGGTTTATGTGGACGAAGAATGGTGGGGTGACAGTATGTACAAGGCATTTAACGTTTCCGCGGAGGATAGTTCGCAGATCGGTAATAAAGTAGACGAGATAAGAAATGTGCTTCGTATCTATGTACCGAAGGATGAAAATATCCCGGAGCCTGCACCTACAGAAACTGCAGCGCCGCCCTCCGAGCCAACGGAAGATCCGGAGACGCCGGGTGAAGTCCCTTATGATCCGGATAAAGATAAGGACGGAACGCTTAAAATACTTGCTATCGGCAACAGTTTTTCCGAGGACGCAATGGAATATCTCTACAATATAGCCACTCACAGCGGTTTTGCCAAAGATAAGGTCGTTTTGGGGAATTTGTTTATAGGCGGAGGGACGCTGCAGCAGCATTATGAGAATTCGCAGAACGGAACATCTTATACTTTGCAGAAGCGTGACGGTTCAAATTCTATAGTAACTTTCTCAAGGACTTTGCAGAATGCTGTTAAAGATGAGGACTGGGATATCATAACACTGCAGCAGGCAAGTGGCTCAAGCGGTATGCCGGACACTTATGAACCGTATCTTTCGGATCTTATAGAGATCATTGAGGAAAACGCTACAAATCCTGATATGAAACTCGGATGGCATATGACATGGGCTTACCAACAGGACACAACACATAATGAGTTTTATAAATATGACAGTGATCAGATAACTATGTATAATGCAATTATAGGCGCTGTAAAAGAAAAGGTGCTGCCGACAGGTAAGTTTGATTTTGTGATACCTTCGGGGACGGCAGTGCAGAACACGCGCACAAGCTTTGCGGGAGATAATCTCACCAGGGATGGATATCATATGGGTTATGTCCTTGGCAGATATATCATAGGATTGACATGGTTCAGAACTATTACAGGAATGTCATTGGACAGTGTTGCCTGGGAGCCGATGAATGTAGGAGATAATTTCAAAACTTTATCCGCGTCTCCGTTCGATTGGGTATTCATAAGTGATGAGATGATGGAAGCGGTAAAGGAAGCTATAGATAAAGCTTATGAATATCCGTTTGAGATTACAAGATCTTCGTATGAGGAATATACAGGTGAATATCCCTATATTATATCACAACCTGAAATAAGCGCGAACAAGTGCAGTGCGGTATTTACCAATATGGGGAGTTCAAAAGAGCCTGTTTCTCTTATATTAGCTGTATATGACAGAAATGGTGACCTTATAAAAATCGATACACAGGAAAAGGCACTTGAGCATGGCATTAAGAATAAAATAGAAGCGTCAGGCGAGTTTTCAAAAGGATGCAAAGTGAAAATTTTTGTATTTGATGATCTCAGTTCAAATAAACCATTGGCATACACGATAGAAAGTGTTCTTTAAATAAAAACAACATAAAATTGTAAAGCGCCCCGCAGCTGAAGCTGTGGGGCGTTGTTATTTGAGATTTAACTATGATAAATCAGGCTTTATCAAACTTATCGCCTCTGCCAGATACAGGAATTGAGATTCGCACAGTAGTACCTACGCCTAAACGGGAATCTAAAAATATTCCGTATTCATCTCCGAACAGTATTTTTATGCGGTTATTTACATTTGCCATACCTATATGAGATCCGTCTTCGGAATAGATCCCGCTGCTGAGTTTAGTGTTTAGCTCGGACAGCAAGGTCTCATCCATCCCAACGCCATCATCGGCAACTACTAGTATTATTTTTCCGCCGCTGCGGAAACCTGAGATCCTGAGCAGTCCTTTGCCGGCCTTTGGCTTGAAACCATGGTAGACAGCGTTTTCTATTATGGGCTGGAGACACAGTTTGATTATAGTGCAGGAAAGTATTGAGCTATCAACATCCCATCTTACATCGAAAAGCTCGCTGTAACGAAGATACAGGATATTTATATAGTCCTTGGTATACTTGATCTCTTCGTCGATAGATATAAGATATCCCGAAGAGGAAAGCGCGTTCCTGAAAAATGCCGCGAGATCCACAAGTGCGGTCGATACAGGATTCTCATCTCCTGCAAGATCATATGCCATCCAGTTTATCGTCTCAAGCGCATTATACAGAAAATGCGGGTTTATCTGAGCCTGAAGCATATCATATTGTGCTTTTTTCAGCATATTCATACGTTCGTCAAGGATCTTTCCCATCTGCACTTTATCTTCTATATGAGCTTTTATACTGTTTATGATATATGTAAGCTCGTCATGATCGCTCGGCGATATCTCATCAGGAGTGAGCGAGTATGGGGGAGCTTCTTGAAGGACAGAAATTATATCGCGGAACGGAGTATAATTGCTGATGGATGCAACGAGGGCAAGGAAAAATCCAAACAGCAGCAGTAAAATCGATATGATAATGAGCTGCCATTTAATGCTGTTCAGCGATTCATCGTACTGGCTCATGGAATATATATTTACGTATGTATAGTTGTTCAAACGGCTGCCTGAGCGTAGTACGATGCAGTTTTCGTCTCCTATATTGCATATGTCCGAGCTGTTTGATGATGTGAAATTCTCGTTTTTGAGTCCTATGTTTGAAATACTGCCGGAGAAGTTGTTGACGTTATCGGAGAGAAGGATACGGTTCGATTCGTCAACAAGTAAAAGCTGCTGGCTGCCTGTGCGATATCTGGCTAAAACCGAATGATAAAGCGACTGGCTGTTGATATTCATAATAACAGCGCCCATTTTCTCATTAGAAACATAGATGGGTTTTATTATTGTTATAAGTGCAGGATATAGATTGTTTTTTGATCTTAGAACCGTTATCCCTCTTTGATTTGTTACATCGTTGTAGCTGTTGAGCCAGTTGTTGTCTTCAAGCTGGCTTATCGGGATGCTTGATCCTGCCGTATGGACCATTTTTAAATCTTCAGCGTAAATATATACAGAATCGATATATTGATATATTACGGGAAGCGAACGTGCAAGCCCGGCGATTACGGAGAAAGAGTCTGATGCAACGCCGTTTATTGTGTACAGCTGAGTGCTTTCAGCCGTTGCTATGTAGCTGCTGAGTGAGTCACATTCAGTAAGGCTATCGTCTACGATCTCCTTTGCGCTGTTTAATATAAGTGAGTTTTCATTCATTATTTCATTGCGCATGTTTCCGAACTGCCTTGAGTAGAAAACTATGCTCAAAGATACGAATGGAACGATAAGCAGTAATGATACAATGATAAACGACCTCCAAAACAGACTGTCGAGTCTGAACTTTCTTATATACGGCCAATTATTCTTGATTTTTTTCCATAGCATTTTAAGTCCCCCTTTATAAGCTTATAAAGCTATATTTAGTTTGAACGCACATATTCACTCGGTGTACAATGATAATATTCTCTGAAAACTCTTGTGAAATAGCTGGAATTTCTGTATCCGCATTCTCTGCTTATCTCACTTATTTTTTTGTTTTCATGGAGCAGCTTTACCGCATGCTTCATACGCACATCAAGTAGGTAATCACTGAAATTTTTGCCGGTTTTTTCTTTGAAAAAACGGCTGCAGTATGCTGTAGAGAAGAATACCTTGTCAGCTATTGTCTGAAGGGATATATTTTCTCCAAAATGATCGCCTATATACTGCAGAAGTTTTGAAAGGACCATATCGTCTGTTTTGCTGCTGTTTGCCTTGATTTGAGATATGATGTAGCTGATAAGCTGCATTGAAACTTCATATATCTTTGAGCGGTCCGAAATCGATGGAAGTGATTTATGGTTTTTTTGATCCGAGAGCGCGCGTATTTTTAGTATAGTATATATGTGATCGGATATAAGTTCAAAAATATTAAATGCGTATTGTCCCAGACATTCATTGCTGTGAGTGTTTTTGTCAAGCAGCTGTTTAAGAAGTGCTAAAGCTTCGTCTTTGTTGCATGAAAGAACAGCGGTATATAGCTGATTGATATTATCCAAGAATATATCGATATCAAAACGTTTTTTCTCGGAAAGCTTCTTTTTATCAAGCTCAGAGCTCAGTTTTAGAAGTATGTTTTTAAGCTCTTTGAAGTTGGTCGGTTTGGTGATATATTCTCTAACGTTGTATTTTATAGCGGTTTTTGCATATTCGAATTCTGCGTATCCGCTTAGTATAATGACCATTATATAAGGTTTGTTCTCATAGATGTATTGGGCGAGTCCGAGCCCGGAAATATTGGACATCTTTACATCTGATATGACAAGATCGACATCATTTTCCTCAAGAAAGTCTATTGCTTCACTGCCGTCTTTGAATGTGTGTACAACTTCAAAGCCCGCGCCGCATTTATTGACGAATGAAGATATTCCGTTCCGTATGATCGATTCATCGTCTACAACTATAGCATTGTACATTTTCATTTTCTCCTTTCATTCCTGTGTGGGATATATGTACTATGTATAGTATTATAGCATACATAAGTATTTTATTCAATATTAAAAAGATAAAATTATGTGTAAGATGACAATAAAGCAGATAAGCTTTTTTATAGTGTACATTAACATTGCACAATAAAACTGGTCAATATATTAACAAAAAGTAAAATTTTTATGCTTGTGCCGTTAACGGTAATGTGTTAAAATATATATAAATTAAAACATGAAAGAAAGTGAGGAAACCTTTATGAATGTATCTAAGTCTAAAAGCACTAAGGTATCGGTCAAGAAAAAAAGCCGGTGGAAAGATTTTAAGGACAACGCGGAGCTTTCGGTGATGCTTATTCCCGGACTGGTTCTTCTGTTTGTTTTTTCATACATACCGATGGTGGGAATAATAATCGCATTCAAGGACTACAGAAACAATTTGGGAATATTTGGCAGCGAGTGGAACGGTTTTGAAAACTTTAAGTTCTTTTTTCAGTCGCAGGATGCATGGAGGATATTCAGGAACACGATAGGCTACGGTCTGCTGTTCATAATTACTACTCTCATTGCGGCAGTATTGGTTGCTATCCTTCTTTATGAAGTAAAAAGAAAGATAGCGCTGAAATTTTATCAGACAAGCATGATACTGCCGCATTTCCTTTCTTGGGTAATAGTTGGGTATATAACATATATGCTCTTGGAACCCAATATGGGAGTTATAAACCAGATAATCAGGTTTTTCGGCGGGGACGGGATACAATGGTACTCGGAACCGAAATACTGGCCGGTGATACTTCCAATAGTGAATCTGTGGAAGAACATTGGCTTGAAGATGGTCATGTACTACGCGGCGCTGATGGGTATAGACGAGGAACTTTTTGAGGCGGCGCAGATAGACGGCGCAAACCGCTTCAAGCAGATAATATATATAACGCTTCCGTCGCTTGTACCGCTTATGACGATTCTGACAATACTCGATGTGGGAAACATTATAAGAGGCGACTTTGGTCTCTTCTATAATATACCGAGAGATGTCGGGCTGTTGTATCCGACGACCGATATAATCGATACATACCTTTATCGAGGATTGCGTACAGGTGATGACATAGGTATAACAACAGCGGTCGGACTGTTCCAGTCGGTTATCGGATTCATAATGGTAGTTGGAACGAACCTTGTAGTAAAAAAGGTCGCACCCGAGAATTCGTTGTTCTAAGGAGGAAGAAAGATGGCAAAAAGAGTGAATAAAGTCCCGGGAGTGGTGATAAATATTTTCTTCTGTATCTGCTCTCTGGTGTTCATAATACCGTTTGTGTACATCATTTCGGCATCATTTACTGATGAAAAAACACTTCTTGAGGAGGGATACAAACTCATACCGTCAGAGTTCTCCCTGGAGGCTTACAAATACGTATTCAGAAACCCGCAGCAGCTTATAGATTCATATAAGATAACGATAATATTTTCGTTTGTTGCAACGATACTTGCAGTTATTATAATGTCGCTGCTGGCATATCCGCTTTCAAGACCGAACTATAAATACAGAAAGCCGGTAATGTTTTTCATATTCTTTACCATGCTTTTTAACGGCGGACTTGTTCCTACATATATATGGATAACACGTTATCTCCATATGGCTGATACGATCTGGGTATACATACTGCCGTTTTTGGTAAATGCGTTCAACGTTGTCGTAATAAGAACGTTCTTCCAGGGACTGCCGATCGAGCTGGCAGAGGCGGCTAAGATAGACGGCGCGAGCGAGCTGCAAACATTCTTCAAGGTGATACTGCCTCTATCCAAGCCTGTGTTGGCTACTATAGCGCTGCTGACGCTGCTGTCAAGATGGAACGACTGGAATACGGCGCTCTTGTATATAAAGTCCACAGAGTTGTATTCTTTGCAGTACTTGCTGCAGCAGATACTGAGAGAGGTAGAATTTATTCAGAATATGGCAGAGAGCGCCCCGGTAGCAGGCATAGATATAGACACTTCAAACCTGCCTTCCGAAACGATGAGATTCGCAATGTGTATGGTTGCGGCGGGACCAATGCTTATCGTATTCCCGTTCTTCCAGAAATACTTTGCAAAAGGCCTTACGGTAGGAGCTGTAAAGGGTTGATAAAAGAAGTCATATCCGCGGGCTATGCCAAGTATGCCCGCGATTATATGAAAATTTAAAAAGAAAGGAAAAACCAAAATGAAAAAACAAAAAGTGATTTCAGCTATTGTGTCGATAGCGGCGGCCTTTGGGGGACTGGGTATTGTTCCGGTATCAGCGGCAGGGACGAATCCAATACACCAGAATCATACGTTTATCGATATTGCTCATAATGGGAATACATTTGTGGCAATGACGAAAAATGCTGATTATACTGCCGCTAAGCTCTATACATCAATAGACGGCGGACAGAACTGGACTGAAACCATGGCGAGTATTTCACCTGCAAACATAAATAACAATGCAAAATCGCAGCAGCAACTCGTATATTGGGAAGATAAGGGTGTGTTTGTTGCACATGGTGCAGGTACAACTTATACATCAGCGGATGGAACTACATGGACTGAAAACAGTGAGATACATTGGACAACAAATACATATCTTACTGCATCGGGGGAATACCTAATACTTTCGGGTGGATCAGACGGCGACAGTGCTCTGAGTGCTCAAGATAATCTTGAAACAAAGCAGTATGGGGCTAACAAGTTACAGCTTAGTCCAACTCCTTGGATACCAAGATCTGTAGCTGCAACACCAAAAGATGATAATGGAGATATATATGTGCTTGCAATGGGACAGCAGTATTCGTATTATGCGAAGATGACACCGAATCCTGGCGGCGTATGCGCATGGGAACTTGTAAATACTCCTTCTGGAGGAAGTATCCCTTCTGAAGTGTATGATATGACCTATGCAGAAGGCGCCGAACAGTTCCTTGCGGTCACTGGTGGAGGAAATCTTTTCACAATAGCTAACGGCGATACATTCAGAGAGTATACTCTTAAAGCCGGTACGACTGTTACAGGAATTGGAGCAAGTGATAAGTATATCGTGGCAGGTCTTAGCGACGGAACCATGATGTATACACAGAATGCGCCTATAAATGAAGAGACAGTATGGACGCCTATCCCTGTTGCGGAAGGAAAAACAGCATGTACGGATGCTGTAAGAAACATAGAATTTGCTGATGACGGCGAAAGCTTTATAGCGCTCAGTGACAAGCATATATACATAGGAGATACGACTGAGTATATAGAAAATACAGAGTATGAATATGTGCCTGATTACAGAGAGATCAGTGATCCTTATGTTAAAACAGATGCGCAGGATAATCCGTTTGAGGGGGTACGCCTTATAGGCGGAGCATACAGCCCCACATTGAATAAGTATGTTGTATATGGTGATACAACAGAAAAACTTCCGAATGAAGACGAAGTTGAGAGTTATTGGGGAATGATCTTTACATCAGATGATGGTCTTACATGGGAAAGAGTATATCAGGGATATACATTTTCGCTGAGAAACATGGATAAAGAGGATCCTAATAAGATAGCGAGCTACACTGAAGTGAGAAACGGTGCCGTCTGGTGGGAAAAAGAAGGGATATTTATAATCTCCGCATCAACGATGGATCATACGGGAGTATCTCTGGTATCTTCAGACGGTGAAAACTGGTCGGCTGTTTTGGCGCAGGGCAATACAGATGCTGAAGGAAATCCGACTCCTGAAAAGGATACGGGATTGCCGCTAAATGTAGATATAGCGCTCGGTGGAGACGGAAATCTGTATGTTGGAGGCAGCGGCAGACGCGTATGGAAATATACGGCGTGGAATACAGAAAGCAGAGAAGAAACCCTTCTTACAGATGTGATATCAGGTCAATGGTATCTGAATCAGCTGTCGGTAAGTGATGAAGCAGATCCTGCGATACTTACGTATCAG
>CAJFNT010000100.1 GCA_904395315.1 uncultured Clostridia bacterium | reverse complement strand
CGGATTTAATGTTCCGGAGGATGAATACCGTACTGCTGATGGCTGGATATACTATTCTGATTGGAACGATAACGGACATCTGTATAAGATCGATTCGAACGGTGAGAATAAAAAACTGCTTGTTGACGGCCATGATTGCAGCAATACAGTATATTTTAACAGGATGCTGTATTTCAATGCGGAGGAAAACGGAAAAGTTTACTGTACCGATACCGAGGGGAACATGGTCTATGAAGTATCGGAAGCTCCAGGAAAGCTGCAGTGGGTAGAGCAGTCGGGATTTAATGAGTATACATACACAGAAAAGGATATAGAATCAAATTTATACGGAAATCCGACAGTGACCAGATCGATGGGATATAACAATGACAGATTTGCGACAGATGACGGCTGGGTGCTTTACGGAGAAGATGCAGATTTTGATATCTACCTTACAGACAGCGATGTGGAAAATGAAATATATACAATAGAGTCCCATATGCTGTATATGTTTAGGATATATAACGGTACACCTGAGAGAAAGCAAATATCAGATTTTCCGGCAGATGATATAAGATCGTCATTTTCAGGAGATAACAGGTTGTTTTTCGTAAATGAGAAAGAGAAGCAGATCAACGGGGCTTCGCCGATATATATGTATGACGGTACGGAAACTCGTTGTATCAGCGGAGATCTGAAAGCAGTTACATATGGCTTTATGATAAAAGACTATAATGATTATGAAGATCCTGTGTACAGCGATAAGATCGGTTTTATAACTCCGGAAGAGATAGGAGAAGGAACATATCATCTTATAGATCTTGATACAGGAGAAATAACGCAAAAGAGTCTTATCGATGCAGATGAGCCGGTATATGTGGATGATCCCGGAATATATATCTATGAAGAATTCAGCGGGAATGGATATGAAGTATATAAAAATGAGAATGATGATGTCTGCGTGAAAGATGAGGATGGAAATGTAACAGATCTCGGCTGTATTACTCCTGTATATAGAGAAGGTGATATCATTTATTATGGAAAATCCAATTTTGAAGACCATGGTAAAGGTCACGATGTTGTATTTTGGCAAGGTAAATATGTGGCATCTACTGCAAGATATAGTTTGCTTAAACTTAATTTAAAAACAGGAGAAAAGGATATAATAAGCGATGATTTCTTGTATGACAGGATAATTGATGACTCGATAATGATGTTTTCCGAGGGATCGGGTATTTATAAAAAGATGTGCGGTGATGATGCATTGAGCGTATATCCGAATAATGGATCAGAGCGTTACGGCGAGGTGTATTCCATAGGCTACCTTCAAAGGAGGATATGGCAGCCAAGGTATTTGTATAAATTTGATAAAGACGGGAACATAACTCAATTGACTGATTGCCACACAGAGTATTGGCTCTATATACCTAATGGCAGCGACAAGGCGACATTAACGCAGTACGGTTAAGGATCGAAAGGAGGACAGGGATGAATAGGTGGAAGATAAAAGTCGCGGCGCTTTTGTGCGCGCTGTCTGTGATGCCCGCGGCGATGCCGCTGGGAGCGGGCGCGGCGGAATGGATAAATCTGTCGTCGTGGTCATACGCGGAGGTCAGCGGCTTCGTCAGCGAGGGACTGCTGCCGGAAAGCTTGGGCGGTATATCTGATTATACTCGGCCGATAAAGAGATGGGAGTTTTGTGAGCTGATATATTCGGTCCTTGATAAAACGGGAATGTTTAAAGATGACCGTTACAAGCTGAGCTTTGCTGACTGTGATGATCATCAGAATGTAAACAAGCTATACAGTGCGTATATCGTAAATGGTGTCGAATCGGAAAATGGAACGTTTTTCTATCCCGAAAACGATATAACCCGAGAGGATGCGGCGGTGGTAATTGAAAATATGCTGACCCGAATGGGAGCGTCTTTGCTGTATGATATCAATGATAATATATATGACGAATTGGAAAAACGAATATATGATGCGGAGGAAGTGAGTGAATACGCTCAAGAGGCGGTCACAGCGCTGCTTGCAAACAGCCTTATGTCAGACACAGGAAACGGGTATTTTGAACCTGGATCAAAGCTTACGGTAGAACAGGCGGTCGTGATCGTGTACAGGTCATACAAACAGATACCCAAGCTTGTGAAGTCAGACAGTGATGGGATTGAAACAAACGTGGAGCAGACGGTAAAAAGTTTTGAATGCGGTCTCACCGAGACGTATGACGGCAGTTCCTATTACATAAAAGAAAACGGTTCAGAATTGATGCGGTTTGAGTCGGATGTGTATTCAAGGATATTCTGTGATGAATACAGCGGAAAAAGGCTCGCTTTCGCAGTGAATTTTAATGATAAAACAGATGTATATGACCTCGATACAAAAGAGCTACTGTACACCATACCGTATATAACATATAGGACAGACACGGAAAACGGATGGGTATACGTTTATTCTTCACGTTTTATGCCTGCTTACAGCGGACTTTACAGTATGGACGGAAAAGAGCTTATCGCTCCGGAGTACAGTGAAAAAGAGCTGAACACGATAGCTGAAAATGATTTTGATCTTCCGCAAGAGGAATACAGAGCGCCTGACGGCTGGATATATTATTCAAATTGGAACGATAACGGGAGCCTGAATAAGGTCGACACAAACGGAGAGAATGGAAAGTGTCTTGTGCAAGGTCTGGATTGTTATGACACTGAATACTTTAAAGGCACGCTTTTTTTCAAAGCGAGAGAAAATGACGCGCTTTACTGCATAGACAAAGATGGTGAAGATTTTACCAAGATATCCGACAATGCAGAATTGTTCTGGCCGAGGGTGTATTCGTTCAGATCGGACGTAAGCGGCGATATTGATATACGTACGGATGTGAATGGAAATAAGGTGCTGACCGGGTTCACATGCTATTATTACGAGAAAAAGGAAGAAAGCTTCGGAGAAAAGCTGTT
>CAJFNT010000099.1 GCA_904395315.1 uncultured Clostridia bacterium | reverse complement strand
CTCGTTCCTCTCAATGTCTATCTCAAAGGCTCGCTTGTAAAGGTAGAGCTCGCGCTCGTAAAAGGCAAGAAGCTCTACGATAAGCGGGAAGATATAGCCCGCCGCGACGCGAAACGAAAAATAGACAGAGCTGTCAAAGAACGAAGATATTAAAAAATGTCCGCCGCGTGCGCTTCTCGGCTGCAGCGGCGGACATTTTTACTCTTACCGCCGCACTTTATCGGATCATTTGTCGATAAAGAGATGTCTCGGCAATCCATCTACCATAAACGGTGAAAGCTCGCCTATTATCAGCGGTGACGCATACTCATTGAACTCATGCGAAACGTATGTGCCATCATCGGTTATCCACTCCAGCGGAACACATTTTTCAACATTCGCTATGAGATTTACATCATAAAGTCCTGTCTTTATCTGATACGGTGTATTTGATATTCTTTCAAGCGTGACCATCTTTCCGGTATCGCCGTTTAAAGCTGCCTGCACAGCGTCAGCCCCAACTGTGTACGCTTCGGTTATGTCGCGGCGCGACACGATATGAGACGCGCAGCGCTGCAGAGTCGAGAACACTATCCCCCGCGATTTTATACCTGTTTGCTCGCCGAGAAAATCAGCAAGATACAATGCCGTTCCGCCGAGCTGCTTATGTCCGAACGAATCTACATAGACACTCTTCTTGTTCGCCTCGCTCACATAAAGTCCATCCGCGGTTTTTATTCCCTCCGAAACAGCAACTACCGCCGTTGTCTGATATTTCTTTATCTCGAGTATCTTTTTAAGGAATTTGTCATAATCAAACTCCACCTCCGGAAGATATATAAGATCCGGTCCCGTACAGTCTTCCGCGCGTGAAAGCGCCGCTGCCGCTGTGAGCCATCCCGCGTTTCTTCCCATTATTTCAACAACAGTTATAGAATCGGTAGGATATGTCTTAGCATCGCGTATTATCTCTTTCATAGCGGAAGCTATATACTTCGCCGCGCTGCCGTAACCGGGTGTGTGGTCTGTCGCTGCCAAGTCATTATCTATTGTCTTCGGCACACCCATGAACCTTATATCGCTGTTTATGCTTTCAGCATAGTTTGACAGCTTTTTGATCGTGTCCATTGAATCATTGCCGCCTATGTAGAAGAAATACTTTATATCCATTTTATGAAGTATATTGAAAAGTCTCCAATAAACCTCTTCGTCCTCTTCAAAGTCGGGCAGCTTATATCGGCATGTGCCCAAAAATGACGATGGTGTGCGTTTCAAAAGTTCTATGTCAAGATCCGACTGTATATAGTCCTCAAGATCCACATACTGTTCGTTCAAGAAACCTTCTATGCCGTGGCGCATACCGTAGACCTTTTTTACTCCGCGGTCCTTAGCCGTTTTGTACACTCCGACAAGGCTCGAATTTATGACCGAAGTCGGCCCCCCGGACTGACCTACAATTACATTACCCTGCATTTTAAATTAATCCTCCTTAAAATTGATCGAACGCTACGCGTTCCCGTCCTCTCTCTTTACAAATGATTATATCATGAATACACTGATATTTCCATATATAAAAAGGGCATAATTGTATAAAATACAGTTGAAAATTTTTTAGATCCACTACCGCTGCATGCGATAAGATCAACATTTTTTGCTTGACTTCAAGATGCATATACAGTATAATTATTATGTGATATACAAATAATTGTGATAAATATTTCACAGCAGCTTACATGTTACTACATACAGGAGGATGATTATTATGTTTGGTGCAGTTGTCGGTGATGTTGTAGGGTCACGTTTTGAATGGCACAATATAAAAACAAAGGATTTTGAACTTATAACGCCGAAGAGCAAATTCACGGATGACACTGTAATGACAATAGCTGTGGCAGACGCGCTCGCAAAAAGCAAACCTAACAATTATTCTGATCTCAGTGACTGCGCGATCGAAAGAATGCAATATTGGGGACGCAAATATCATGGCGCCGGATATGGCAGATCGTTTTATTCATGGATCTTTTCCGGTTCGCCGGTCCCTTACAACAGCTTTGGAAACGGCGCGGCAATGCGCGTCAGCGCTTGCGGATACGCATCTCGCTCGATAAACGATGTAAAACAACTCTCATTCGCTGTGACTTCCGTCACTCATGATCATCCTGAGAGCATAAAAGCCGCTGAAGCGGTTTCCTCGGTGGTCTACATGGCAAGGACGGGCTCCGACATGGATGCGATACGCGCTTATATTACGGAAAACTATTATAATATTGATTTTACACTCGATGAGATCAGACCATCATACCGTTTCGATGTAAGCTGTCAGGGCAGCGTTCCGCAGGCTTTTGAGGCATTTTTCGAGTCAAATGGATTTATCGATGCTATAAGAAACGCTGTGTCCATCGGAGGCGACAGTGATACTATTGCGGCGATAGCAGGCTCGATAGCATGGGCATACTATTCGCGCAGAGGCGTAACAGATGAAATGGCTTCGATCAGAGACACTGTTTTGGATATACTCCCCTCCGATCTGAAAGAAACGCTTATAAACACATCAAAGATCCTCACAAAGTGAAAATACGCTTTTAAAGCAGCAGCGCTTCTGTGACCTCTATATGAATAAGTACAAGACCGTTGCAGGCTTATAACATATCTGAACTTATTATTGCTAATTTAAATACATAACCAAAAAACGACAGACGCTTTCGCATCTGCCGTTTTTTATATAAACTGTATTATTATTCTTCTTCAGCCATCTTAACGAGCTTCTCGTACTTGTCCTCAGCATTCTTAACTGCCTTGTCGAACAATTCCTCCGCTCTTTCCGGATTCGAACGAGCAAGCGAGTTGTAACGAACTTCTCCCATGAGGAAGTCTTTGTACTCCTTGGTCGGTTTCTTCGAATCAAGCTGGAACGGATTCTTGCCCTCTGCAGCGCGTCTCGGATCGTATCTGAAGCAGTGCCAGTAACCTGACTCTACAGCCTTCTTTTCCTCGGTCTGCGCGATCGTCATACCGCCCTTGATACCGTGGTTGATACACGGAGCGTAAGCGATGATAAGCGACGGACCGTTATAGCTCTCAGCCTCAAGGATAGCGTTCAGACACTGCTGCTGGTTGTAGCCCATTGCAACCTGTGCAACATAGATGTAACCGTAGCTCATTGCTATTGCAGCAAGATCCTTCTTCTTTACTTCCTTACCTGCAGCCGCAAACTTAGCGATAGCGCCTGTCGGTGTAGCCTTTGATGACTGACCGCCTGTGTTCGAATATACCTCTGTATCGAATACGAGGATATTTATATCATTGCCTGATGCAAGCGCATGGTCAACACCGCCGAAGCCGATATCATAAGCCCAGCCGTCACCGCCGAAGATCCAGCATGACTTCTTTGAAAGGTATTCTTTGTCTGCGAGAACATCTTTTGCCTCCTGCGAGGTGATGTTTGAGATAGCCTTGATGAGTTCCTCTGTAGCCACCTTGTTTGCAGTACCGTCTTCCTTAGTCTCCATGAACTTATCGAATGCAGGCTTCACTTCCGGATTTTCCTCTGCCACTTTTGCAGCCTTTTCGATATTCTGCTCTCTCAGAGTCTCCTGAGCGATGAACATTCCGAGACCGAACTCAGCGTTGTCCTCGAAGAGCGAGTTTGCCCATGCGGGACCCTCACCCTCAGCGTTCGTTGTGTACGGTGCCGACGGACATGACGCGCCCCAGATCGATGAACAACCTGTAGCGTTTGCGATGAACATTCTGTCACCGAAGAGCTGAGTTACAAGCTTAGCGTACGGTGTCTCACCGCAGCCCGCGCATGCGCCCGAGAACTCAAGATACGGCTTCTTGAACTGTGAACCCTTTACCTTTGTCGGCGGGAACTTGTCCAGAACAGCCTGCTTCTCGCCGAGCTCCGATGCATAATCGAAATACTTCTGCTGATCAAGCTGATCATCAAGCATATTCATAACGAGCGTATCGTTCTTTATGTTACCCGGACATACGTTAGCACAGCTTCCGCATCCTGTACAGTCAAGAACCGATATAGCCATTGTGTAGTAAAGTCCGTCAAGCATCTTTGCATTTGTGTACTTGATGCCTTCCGGCGCGTTCTTGAGCTCTTCCTCTGTGAGAACTACCGGACGGATAACACCGTGAGGACATACATATGAACACTGTCCGCACTGGATACATGTCTCAGGATTCCATGTCGGAACCTTTACAGCGATACCGCGCTTCTCAAATGCCGAGCTTCCGAGCGGCACTTCACCTGTCTGATACTTTGTGAATGCCGAAACGGGAAGCTTCGAGCCTGCGAATTCGCTTATCGGAACAAGGATGTTGTTTACATAATCGATAAGCTCGCTGTCGCCATCGAAGTGAGTTGAGATATCCTCATACTCGCAGTCTTTCCAGCTTTCCGGAACGTCTACCTTAACGATCTGCTGAGCGCCGGCGTCGATAGCGTCGTAGTTCATCTGAACAACGGCATCACCCTTCTTTGAATACGACTTTTTAGCCGCTTCTTTCATGTACTTTATAGCGTCCTCTGTCGGGATGATATCTGCAAGCTTGAAGAATGCCGACTGGAGCACTGTATTTATTCTGTTGCCAAGTCCGATCTCGAGACCGATCTTAACACCATCGATCGTGTAGAACTGGATGTTGTTATCAGCGATGTACTTCTTTACCTGGCCCGGAAGGTGCTTGTCAAGCTCCTCGCCTGTCCATGAACAGTTCAAAAGGAACACACCGCCCGGCTTGATATCCGATACCATGTCGTACTGACGGATATATGAAGCTTTGTGGCATGCCACGAAATCTGCTTTATTTATAAGATATGTTGAGGTTATCGGCGCATGTCCGAAACGGAGATGTGAACATGTAAGACCGCCCGACTTCTTTGAGTCGTAGTCGAAATATGCCTGAACGTTCATATCCGTATGGTCTCCGATGATCTTTACGGAGTTCTTGTTAGCGCCTACGGTACCGTCCGCTCCGAGTCCCCAGAACTTACAGCTCTTGATGCCCTCAGGTGTTGTGTCCGGATTTTCGTCAAGCGGCAGTGAGAGGTTCGTTACATCGTCCTCGATACCTACAGTGAAATGTTTCTTTTCTGTGTTCTTATATACAGCTATGATGCACGCCGGAGTAGTATCCTTTGACGCGAGTCCGTAACGTCCCGCGTATACTTCTGCATCCTGGAATTTTCCGCACTCTTTGAGCGCTGCAACGACATCAAGATAGAGCGGCTCGCCCAATGCGCCCGGCTCCTTCGTTCTGTCGAGCACCGATATCTTCTTAACTGTTTCAGGAATAGCCTCACAAAGATGCTTAGCGCTGAACGGTCTGTAAAGTCTTACTACAACAAGACCAACTTTCTGACCCTGAGCGTTTAAGTAGTCTACAGTCTCCTTTATGGTGTCACATACGCTGCCCATTGCAATTATAACCTGCTCCGCATCCGGCGCGCCGTAATAATTGAACAGCTTATAATCTGTTCCGATCTTCTCGTTTACCTTATCCATGTACTCCTGAGTGAGCTCCGGAACATTGAGATATGCTGTGTTGGAAGCCTCTCTTGCCTGGAAGAATACGTCTCCGTTCTGAGCCGTACCTCTCTGTGCGGGATGTTCAGGATTGAGTGATGAATGTCTCCATGCATTCAAAGCATCCCAATCTACCATCTCTGCGAGCTCATCATAATCCCAGCATGCTACCTTCTGATATTCGTGGGATGTTCTGAATCCATCAAAGAAATGAAGGAACGGGATCCTGCTCTTTATAGTTGTGAGGTGAGCAACAGCTCCGAGATCCATCGCTTCCTGCGGATTTGTCGATGCGAGCATTGCAAAACCTGTCTGACGGCATGCCATAACGTCACTGTGATCTCCGAAGATAGAGAGTGCATGTGAAGCGACACAACGCGCTGATACATTGAATACACACGGAAGCTGCTCTCCTGCGATCTTATACATATTCGGGATCATAAGCAGAAGTCCCTGCGATGCGGTATACGTTGTTGTAAGAGCACCTGCGGTAAGTGATCCGTGAACAGCGCCGGCCGCACCGGCTTCGGACTGCATCTCAACCACCTTTACGGTATTTCCGAAAATATTCTTCATACCAGCGGCAGCCCATTCGTCTGTTACTTCCGCCATGGTTGACGACGGAGTAATCGGGTAGATGGCAGCAACGTCGGTAAATGCATACGACGCGTAAGCCGCGGCATTGTTACCATCCATGGTTTTCATTTTTCTTGCCATTTATAGTTCCTCCTGAAAAGTTATTGCGAACGGACACTTGTGGTGTCCGGCGCTTAAGATTATTATATGACCTTTTGACGACCGGAACCCAATGTTTCCCGGTCAGGCTCTGGTAAACATTTTAATGTCTATCGCAAAGCCACCGCATACATATATATATAATACCATTTTTTTATCGAAAAATCAAGCGTTTTGCAAGAAAAATTTGAATTAAATGATCATGAGATCTTACGATCGCCATCCTATCGCATTTTTTCCTCTAATTTGCGCTCAAGAGCCGCGGATGTACGCGAAAAGACCGAATATAGTCTTGAAAGCGTCACAACGCGCCTGTCAGCGATAGACCGTCCCGAAGAAAACGCATTTAAAACACACACATTTATCCATTTTCTAAAAATTGCTCTTGTCAGATCCGACAGGAGCAAAGCCGCTGCCAATATCACACACTTCAATCTTGTATCCCCCTCCCCGTCAGCGGCTCATTGCAGCCGACAAATATATTCTCTGCATTATCGCTCCGCTTAGACGTGTAAATTTTTAGCCAAATTGAATCCTTTATCCCGCTTAAATTTTTATTGTACCTTAAAAGGCATTGACAGTGCAAAGCCAAAATGATATAATTGTTTTCATACGCCTGAAAAGTTTCTGTAACAAAACTGTAATCTTTGAAATCTAAAAAAACTCTTGACAAAGATGTAGTTAAAGTAGTATAATACAGAACACAATATATTGTGTCGTTGTTTGAATTGGAAATGAAATGACACAAAATACAGATTCATAAGAATACAGTTTGACCACAGACACTGTATTTATTAAGGCAGCTTAAGTCAATAGCATTAACAGATAAATATTAAGTAATTTGTTTAATTTGAGGTGAGATCAGTATGAAAGTTGTAAAAAAGGACGGTACAAAAGAGGCTTTCAATATCGAAAAAGTAGTTGTTGCCGTTAACAAATCCGCATTCCGCGTGCTTGTAAAATTTACTGAGGAGGAGAAAAACTTTATTTGTAAATTTGTAGAAAAAGCAGCGGAGGATATGGGTAAAGAAGATATCCAGATCGCCGAGATGCATAATATAGTCGAAGGCGCTCTTGAAAAAGTCAACCCCAAGGTCGCAAAGAGCTATCGTGATTACAGAAATTACAAACAGGATTTCGTTCAGATGCTTGACGAGGTATACAAAAAAAGTCAGTCAATAATGTACATAGGCGACAAAGAAAACAGCAACACCGACAGCGCGCTTGTTTCAACGAAGCGAAGCCTCATATTCAATCAGCTCAATAAAGAACTGTACAAGAAATTCTTCCTCACAACAGAAGAGCTTCAGGCTATACGTGACGGATATATTTATATCCATGATATGTCAGCCCGTCGTGACACAATGAACTGCTGCCTTTTTGACGTTGCAAATGTGCTCAAGGGCGGATTTGAAATGGGTAATCTCTGGTACAACGAACCAAAGACGCTTGACACGGCATTCGATGTGATAGGCGATATAGTTCTAAGCGCGGCGTCACAGCAATACGGAGGCTTTACCGTTCCGTCCGCTGAACTCATCCTTGAGCCTTACGCTGAAAAATCATATAAAAAATATAAGGAGAAATATCTTAGCCTCGGTCTTGACGAGGATAAAGCCGAAGAGCTGACCATAAAGGATATTGAACGCGATTTCGAACAGGGTTTTCAGGGCTGGGAGTACAAATTCAATTCCGTTTCATCCAGCCGCGGAGACTATCCTTTTATAACCGTGACCGCGGGCACAGGCACGGGAAGATTTGCGAGAATGTGCACAAAGATCATGTTCAGGGTACGTATGAACGGTCAAGGCAAACCGGGCTTTAAAAAGCCGGTGCTGTTCCCTAAACTCGTCTTTCTCTACGACGAAAATCTCCACGGACCCGGAAAAGAGCTTGAGGATGTTTTTGAAGCCGGCATAGAATGCAGCGCAAAGACGATGTATCCGGACTGGCTCAGTCTCACAGGCGAAGGCTATGTGCCATCGATGTATAAAAAATACGGCAAGATCGTATCACCTATGGGATGCAGGGCTTTCCTCTCGCCATATTACGAAAGAGGCGGCATGGAACCGGCAGACGAAAATGACACGCCTATATTTGTAGGTCGTTTCAATATAGGTGCAATATCTCTGCATCTGCCTATGATACTTGCAAAGTCAAGACAGGAGTCAAGGGATTTCTACGAAGTGCTCGATTACTATCTTGAGCTTATACGTCAGCTCCACAAAAGGACTTACGATTATCTTGGTGAAATGCGCGCATCCACCAATCCTCTCGCATACTGTGAGGGCGGTTTCTACGGCGGGCATCTCGGTATCCATGATAAAATAAAGCCTCTCCTTAAGTCGGCTACAGCATCATTCGGGATAACAGCTTTCAATGAGCTTCAGCAGCTCTATAACAAGAAATCGCTGTATGAGGACGGACAATTTGCGCTGGAAGTCTTGCAGCATATCAACGACAAGATAGCGCAGTTCAAGAAAGAAGATAATATACTATACGCTATATACGGGACGCCGGCAGAGTCACTTTGCGGTCTCCAGGTGACCCAATTCAGAGAAAAATACGGCATAATCGAAAATGTTTCGGACAGAGAATATGTTTCGAACAGCTTCCACTGCCATGTTACGGAAGATATAACACCTATCGAAAAACAGGATTCAGAGGCCCGTTTCTGGAATCTTTCCAACGGAGGAAAGATCCAATACGTTAAATATCCTATCGCCTACAACAAAGAGGCAATAAAAACACTCGTCAGACGCGCGATGAATATGGGCTTCTACGAGGGAGTCAATCTTTCTCTCGCATATTGTGACGACTGCGGACATGAAGAGCTTGAAATGGATGTTTGTCCTGTTTGCGGCTCAAGAAATCTTACAAAAATAGAAAGAATGAACGGCTATCTTTCATATTCGAGAGTTAAGGGCGACACGCGTCTTAATCATGCAAAGATGGCTGAAATTGCCGAAAGGAAAAGCATGTAATGCGATATCATAATATTACAAAGGATGATATGCTCAACGGTGACGGTCTGAGAGTTGTGCTCTGGACCGCCGGCTGTGAGCATCATTGCCCCAACTGCCAAAATCCGATAACCTGGGATCCGGACGGCGGACTTCCCTTTGATGAGGCTGCCAAACAGGAGATATATGACGAGCTTGAAAAGCCGTATATCTCAGGCATTACTTTCTCAGGAGGCGATCCGCTCCTCCCGCGCAACCGGGCAGAGCTTACAGAATTCATAAAGGAGATCAAAAGAAAGTTCCCTGATAAAACGATTTGGGTCTATACAGGCTACGATTGGTCGGCTGTAAAAGATCTGCCTCTTATGGATTATATTGACGTGCTTGTGGACGGACTATTTATAGATGAGTTGAAAGATGTCAATCTCCCGTGGCGGGGCAGTTCTAACCAAAAAGTAATAGACGTTAAGGAAAGCAGGACGCTTGGAAAACCCGTGCTTCACTGTGAATAAAAAAAGCGGAGACATATCTTAATGTCCCCGCTCTTTTTATACCCTTGAAATATGTGTTCAATATGATCGTCCGCACAAAATGCGTCAAACACATGATGACCGTCCCATCACACTTTAGATAATCGCAAGCATTACAAAATTCAGAATGAATAAGCCTGTCGCCACCCAGATTATCGGATTGATGTCCTTTATTTGCTTCTTGCAGATCTTTGCTATACAGTAGAAAATAAATCCGCCTGCGATACCGTAAGAAATACTGTAGCACAGCGACATAAACACTCCGGCAAAGAATGCCGGTATCGCCTCTGAAAGATCATCCCATTTGATCTCTTTGAACGATGACATCATCATGACACCAACGACCACCAGAGCGGGCGCTGTAGCGGCAAAAGGCACCGCGCTTACAAATGTCGCAAGGAATGCGCTGAGAGCGAAACATATCGCAACTACAACACTCGTGAGACCGGTACGACCGCCTGCGCCTATACCTGCCGAGCTTTCAACATATGTGGTGGTATTGGAAGTTCCAATAATAGCTCCTATAGATGTTGCTGTGGCATCAGCAAACAATGCCTTATCCATCTTTGATTTAAAACCGGAATTTTTCTCCATAGCAAGCTCATCCTCATCGCTAAAAATGCCTGTACGTCGTCCCGTACCGATAAATGTCCCGATCGTATCGAATGTATCGGAAAGGCTAAATGAAAAAATGGTTATGATGACAAGCGGGATCTTTGCCGCATCAGAGAAAAGCGATCCCAAACCCTCGCTCGTAAAAATGGCGCAAAATGTTGTCGGCAACTGGCTACATGCTTCAGTAAAGCTGACACTTTCTCCCGGCACTGTAACTCCCATAGGTATACCAAAAAGCGCTGTGGCAACAATACCTATCAATATAGCGCCCTTGACTTTACAGAGCAGCAATACGACCGTAAGCGCCAAGCCGATAAGGAAAAGCCAAAATGCAGGCTGATTAAGCGCGACCAATGCGGGCACTCCCGAATCAAACGTTATAAGCCCGACATTAAGTATGCCTATGTATGCGACATAAATACCGATACCGCCGCCTATCGCATTCTGAAGACTTCTCGGTATTGACTTAATGATATACTTTCGTATTTTGGTGACTGTTATAAAAATATTTATCAATCCGCAAATAAACACCATGGATAACGCCTGCTGCCATGTAAAACCAAGCGTGAAGCATACAGTGTATACAAAAAATGCGTTTAAACCCATTCCAGGCGCCAACGCATAGGGCACATTCGCAACAAGTCCCATTACCAATGTTCCTATGATAGCTGATATGATAGTCGCAAGAAACACAGCGCCCCACTCCATACCTGATTCGCTTAAGAGTGTTGGATTCACGGCAATTATATATGCCATTGCAAAGAATGTTGTAAATCCTGCAACCACTTCTTTCCCGGCCGTTGTGCCGTTCTCCTTTAGTTTGAAAAGTTTTTCCATAAAAATTACCTCTCTTTTTATGTTTTATGAATAAATTGTTACACAATATTATACCATGATTCGACTCACGCTGTCAATATTTTTTGATACAAAAATAACGGTATTGTCACAACCTTTTCTGCGACAACACCGTCTGATAATATTGATCTGACAAATTTATTAATTATTAAAGTCAATCGTTTTTATTCTCAATCAATGCAGCAACCCGTTTTGTCAGTTCCGGAAGTATTAGATCCGATAATTCTCTTGTATAATGGTTGAAATCAATTGTATGCCGTTTCAACAGCTCGGTCGCTTTCACTGCCGCCGCAGCATCAATTGCATTGCCTGTACCTCTGTCTGCCTCTCTTGATTTTTACTTCAGCTGTCATAAGCTCATCTGCAATGCCGCCTATATCCACATACCCTAATATTTCCGGCTTAGATTATATGTCCCCGCCTATGAAAAACTTGCAGCACAGTATTTTTATAACAGCTTACATTGATCTTGATTTCTCAATGCACGCATCCATCGCTTTCATAACAGCGTTTCTCATGCCTTCCTCTTCCAGCACCGCGACCGCGTCTATCGTCGTTCCCGCCGGGGAGCATACCATATCCTTTAATTCACCCGGATGCATACCAGTCTCAAGCACCATTTTAGCACTTCCCAACACCGACTGTGCGGCAAATGTGTATGCCTGCTTTCTCGGCATACCTCCCTTCACCGCCGCGTCAGCCATAGCCTCGATGAACATAAACACATAGGCCGGTGACGATCCGCTTACCGCAGTTACCGCATCCATAAGCTTTTCGCTTACAGCTTCGGCTTTGCCGAGACTATTAAATATTCTCAGCACATTCTCTGTTTCAGCTCCTGTCATATTATCATTTGGTGAAACCGCAGCCATTCCTTCTCCCACAAGCGCCGGAGTATTCGGCATAACACGCGCAAGCTTCAGATCATCATTTCCGAACGCGTCCATAAGCTTCTCTATGCTCTGTCCCGCCGCGATAGAAACAACTACTGTCTCAGGATGCACGTACTCTGCTATACCCTCTATAACACTGTAAATAACGGCCGGCTTCACACACAAAAAAAGCATATCCGCCTTTGCCGCCTCAGTATTATCCAGTGTTACATTTACGCCATATTTTTCAGCTATCGCATTCAGCGCAGCTTCGCTCGCATCCGCGACTACTATCTCCGACGCTTCAGCGATCTTGTTCTTGACGATCCCGCCGATTATCGCTCCGCCCATATTTCCGGCTCCGATAAATCCCAGTTTCATTCTTATCTCCTCCTGATCATATGTATTTATTGATTATATCGCTACCGGTATCCTTGTCTTAAGTTCATGATACCGGTAATTTTCGAGAGTAAAATCATCACGTGTAAAATCATAAAAATCATGCTTGGCCGCTACATGAAGGATAGGCGCATCGTACGGTTTGTTCGCAATGATCTCTTCTATTATCGGAATATGTCTGTCATAGATATGCGCGTCGGCTATGACATGCACAAGCTCTCCGGGCTCAA
The DNA here is from genome assembly GCA_904395315.1 of uncultured Clostridia bacterium. Classification (GTDB taxonomy): domain Bacteria; phylum Bacillota; class Clostridia; order UBA1381; family UBA1381; genus Ornithomonoglobus. The sequence continues at coordinate 33,911 of CAJFNT010000099.1, read as the reverse complement.
ATCCACAAGTTTTAGCCATCATTATCAGAAGCGCAGAATACTGAACAACGTTCCAGTTATTAGCGGCAAGCATATCCTGAGAACGCTGATTAAGTATCGCGTTCAACCTGTTTCCTGTAACATTGAAAGTCATGCTGTAAGCGCACGGATACAGATTCATTTCATGAAGATCCTGATGCACATATATATTGGATATTATCCTTCTTGACGCGGGATTATGCTTAAGATCATAAATTATCCTATCGACCTGATCAAACTCCCCTTCGGGATATTTATGTTTTATCCCGAGCTGATATCCGTACGCTTTCCCGATCGATCCGTTCTCGTCCGCCCATGAATCCCATATATGGCTGTGAAGATCCTTTATATTGTTTGACTTCTTCTGCCATATCCAGAGTATCTCGTCTACCGCGCTTTTTAAATACGTCCTGCGGATAGTCAGTATCGGAAACTCCTTTGAAAGATCATATCGGTTTACTATACCAAATCGCTTTATCGTGTGCGCCGGAGCTCCATCCTCCCAATGCGGACGCACATCCATGCTCTCATCAGAATAGCCGCTGTCAATTATCTCACGGCAGTTTTTTATAAATATATCGTCCGCTCTGCTCATTATAATTCTCCATTCTTTACCTTTTCAAGGTACTCATCATATGTGCACATACGGTCTGTTATTGACCCGTCAGGATTTATGCGTATTATTCTGTTTGCGATCGTGTTCATAAACTCATGGTCATGTGACGCAAATATCACATTCCCCTTGAACGCGCACAGACCGTTGTTTACCGCCGTTATTGACTCAAGGTCAAGATGGTTTGTAGGCTGATCAAGTATAAGCACATTTGAACCGTAAAGCATCATGCGTGAGAGCATGCATCTTACCTTTTCGCCTCCCGAAAGCACCTTTACAGGCTTGAATACATCATCGCCCGAAAACAACATTCTTCCAAGGAAACCGCGTATATACGTTTCATTCTGTGTCTCAAAGCCCGGTTTTGAATACTGTCTTAACCAGTCACACAAGTTCAAGTCACAGCCGTCAAAAAACTTTGAATTATCCTTTGGGAAATAACTGCGCGAAGTGCTCACTCCCCATTTAATATTTCCCGAGTCGGGCTCAGCCTCCTCCGCCAGCATCTCAAGAAGCGCCGTAACAGCAAGCTCGTTCTCACCGATCACAGCTATCTTATCTCCGTGGTTCATGGTAAATGATATACCGTCAATGACCTTTTCGCCATTGACCGTCTTTGTCACGTCAGTGACCGTGAGCAGATCCTTTCCCGCCTCTCTATCCATTTCAAATCCCACGAACGGATATCTGCGCGATGAAGCCGGCATCTCTTCCACAGAAAGCTTTTCAAGCATCTTTCTTCTGCTTGTCGCCTGCTTTGATTTAGATTTATTTGCCGAGAAACGCTGGATAAAAGTCTGTAATTCCTTGACCTTCTCCTCATTTCGTTTATTCTGCTGCTTTATCATTTTCTGTACGAGCTGTGAAGACTCATACCAAAACTCATAGTTTCCGACATACATCTTTATCTTGCCGTAGTCAATATCTACCATGTGAGTGCATACCACATTCAAAAAATATCTGTCATGCGATACCACAATAACAGTTCCCTCATAATCGAGAAGAAAATCCTCCAGCCACTCAACAGCATTTATGTCGAGATGGTTTGTCGGCTCGTCGAGCAGAATAATGTCAGGATTGCCAAACAAAGCCTGCGCAAGCAGCACTTTGACCTTTTCATTTCCGCCAAGCTCGCTCATCTGCATATACAGAACACTCTCGTCAAGTCCAAGTCCCTGTATAAGCTTCGACGCGTCTGACTCCGCCTCCCAGCCGTTCATTTCCGCGAACTCACCTTCAAGCTCTGCGGCTTTCAAGCCGTCCTTGTCGGTAAAATCCTCTTTCATATAGAGCGCGTCTTTTTCTTTCATTATATCATAAAGCTTCTTATTGCCCATTATGACAGTATCGAGCACTGAATATTCATCGAATTCAAAATGATCCTGCTTCAAAACAGACATACGGCAATCAGGCGGAATTGAAACGTCACCTGTAGATGACTCAAGGTCACCTGAAAGCACGCGAAGAAAAGTTGATTTTCCAGCGCCGTTTGCACCGATAACGCCGTAACAGTTTCCAGGTGTAAACTTTAAGTTTACGTCCTTAAACAGCGGCTGTCCATCAAAATTAACACTCAAATTGTTTACAGTTATCATACAAAAACCTCATAAAACAGTATTTAAAAATTTCTCGGGATAACGATATCCACGAATTCCTATACAATTATACAACAAAAAACACGCATTTTCAAGACTGAATTTGAAATACACATACCACGTTCCTGAAAATTTATATGCCGGTATACACGCAGAAAAGCAGAGCGTACTTAGACGCTCCGCTCATATGATCAGTCCTTTATGTTTATTATCACACCCACAGACGGCTTTGGATAAATACTGATCGACCTATACGGCATCTTCTCCCCGGCCGCCGTCACACTCTCTATCTGTTCAACGCGAACAGGATTAAGTATTATCATGAGATCAGCTCTGCCGGCTTTTACGTCCTCATAACACTCATTTGCACTCATAGACGTTGACACAAGATCCTCATAATCATCGCGTATGCCAAATATATCATTTATGATGAGCTTTCTCAAAACTACCGAATCGAGCCCGCAATAGGCCTTCGACATCTCTGGAAGAAGCTCTTTTTTGATATAATCATTATCGATAAGAGTCAGCCGGTAAAAATAGTCACCATCATGATACAGTCCAAATTTCGTCTCTGCTCTTTTAGTCTGTATCTGTTTTTTCATTGTTTCGATAAGGCTGTCATCCTGTGAATCCACAATGATCTTTTCTATCTTGAAATGATCCTGGACAGCGGCAATAAAAAACTCCTCCGAAAAGCCGCGCGGTAATTTGATTTTTCTGTGCACCGGCATTATCTCCACACCGTCGGAATTAGAATTCACCAAGGATACAAGCGTATAATTGTATGATTCCTTTCCCGTGTGCATAGGATTGTTTGCTTTCATGAAATTTCTATACTGTATACATGTCTCATAACGGGTCTGACCGTCTGTTATATACAGAGGAAGCTCACTGAATCCTTCAACTATCTCATCGATAACTGACTTATCTGTTATCTTCCATAGTCTCTGATGCATTCCGTCAAAAGTGTCAAAGTCCATATCAGGCTCTCTCTGGCTCAGCTCATTCATCAAATTCAAAAGCTGTTTATCCCGCTCTACATAAAGACATGTTATCATACTCATATCAGCATTCGTCTTTGAAAGCAGCTCATAGCGGTCGCGCTTAGACATCTCACGGATCTCCTCACACGTTCTTATATTACCCGTGCCAAGCTCCTCCAACTCCAAGAGCGCCACAAATGTCATATTTTGGTATCTATTTCCATGAAGCTCGATCGTTTCCTCATAGAGGTAAATAGTATCCTCTTGATCGCGTACCAAAACCCCCTGCTCGATCCAGCTCTGAAGATATTCCGCCGCGCGCGTATATTTATTATTATCCTTCGTGTCGGTGTCATATTCAACACCGTCAAATATCCTTACGGCATTGTATTCATTCATCTCATAAAGCTTCGATTTTTCCTCATCGCTTATATTATACTGCGTAGGCGCTATAACGGTAGAAATATCCCCCGTCTTTTCTTTATTATATCTATATCCCTTTAAAGGCTTAATATTTGCCACATCCGTCAACTCCTTAAATAGCCCAAAATCTCAAATCTTCTATACTCAATACAATTTATAATGTATTTACAATCACCCGTAATGAACTAAATATCTTGATATTATTCATAATACCTCACTTATATAATATCATAAATTCTAAATTAGTCAATACCTTCCGAATAATTTATCGTCTTTTTTGCATGTTTTAACGTTTAATTAATAAATCCGATATATTTTGTGTCAGTTTTTAACGATTTCGACATTCGTATCATGATATTATCTGTGAAACCATGATCTTAGAGACTTTCATATCCGCATCAGAAATCATTTCCGCATCCTGCCGCGAATAATTTGCCCGACAAAGCTTAAAATACTAATATACTTGCCTCATATAACAGACACAGGTATTCGAATGAGGCGGAAAGGGGAATTTTTTATGACATCAGGAAGCGTAAGCTTTTTTAAGGGAGTAACAGCGGGACTTATTGTCGGTGCGGCGGTCACAATGCTTGCCGATCCAATATCGGACAGACAGAGGAGCAGATTCATGAAAAGGACCGAAGGTGTATTCAAGAACATGGGATGCATGCTCGATACTGCCATAGGAATGTTCCACTGAACCCGATTTTTTCGGAAAAGGACTGTTTCCGAGTCCTTTTCCTTATATACATAAGGCATTATTATGTAATTGCTACAAGGTGTTAACACTCAGTAATATGTAAAATCGTCAGTTTGATCATTGATTTTCATTGTCTATTGTTTTATAATATATTGCAGGCAGAAAAATACTCACTGCGATATTTTAGAGTATCATTCAATGTTCGATACCGGAGAAAGGAAGTTTTTATCAATGGCAACCTGGATAGTACATCTCAGAATAGCCGATGAATACCTAAAACGCGGCCTGATACCGTATCCGAAAGAATTTTCACTCGGCTCTGTAGCTCCCGACTGCGGATATGGAGAAAAGGACAGTTTAGGAGATTTCACGCCGCCGTCGGAGGTAACGCATTGGGCGCCCGGAGGAATAAAGCTTTACTGCGAATACTGGAAATTCGCTTCAGAATATCTTACTGATAAACAAAAAAATTCCGACTATTATTTTTATCTCGGATATTACATACATCTTATAACCGATATAATATGGTCTATGATGGTATATTTGCCGTCTACGATAAAATATGATAAAGAATTTAAAAAGGATCCGGGTTTCCTGAAAAAAATAAAGGTTGACTGGTATGATCTCGACTTTAAGTTTCTACGTGACAACCCGTCGTTCATACCTTACAAATATATACGCGATGCCGGGAATGTAAAAGATTATATGCCATATTATGAACCGGGACAGCTTACGGCTCAGATACATTACATATATGATTACTATGCCGACCCTACAGGGCATATACTTGACAGAAAATATAATTATCTTGACGAAAAAACAATAGCCGGATTTATAAACTGCGCTGTTGAGCTTATAGATTTCGACCTTAAAAAAAAGGGATTTCTCGACTATTAATGATACACAAAAAGAAGCTGTTGCGTTAAGGATCGCATAGGGCTGCTCGATTTTAGATGCAGAACGGACAAAACGCGCCCGACAGTGTATGTATATACCACGATCGGCGCGTTTTGTTCGTAGCAACATAGCTTTTATGCTATGTTGCGGTCTGCACTAAAAGTGACAGCCTCCTTATTTTTATCTTGGCTTTATCTTAAGTCTTATCCTGTCTGCGACCATCGCTATAAACTCTGAATTGGTGGGTTTTCCTTTGCCTGTATTTATCGTGTATCCGAAAACCTCATTCATAGTCTGCGGTTTTCCTCTTGTCCATGCTACTTCTATGGAATGACGTATCGCTCGCTCGACTCTGCTTGACGTTGTTTTATACGCTTTTGCGACCTCAGGATAAAGCTCCTTTGTTATGTAATTCAAAAGATCCATATCTTTTACGACCATCATTATTGCAGTTCTAAGATAATTATATCCTTTGATATGCGCCGGCACTCCAAGCTCGTGGATAAATTCTGTAACTATCGACTCCAGGTCGTATGTCTTATCCGGCGCTGGACGCACGATCTCAGTATCGGCTGTTCTTCGGTTTCCGCACAGATCCCTCACCGCGCCGCAGATGCTCTCCGGCGACTGAGGCTTTATCATAAAATATGAGGCGCCGTGCTGTGCCGCAACATTATAAAGGCTCGGCAATGATGATGTTGAATTCACTATAAACAGCGGCTTCTTTTTCATATCAGCTCCGCTTACCCTTCTCAAAACGCCTATACCATCGAGTTTTGGCAGTATCATATCGAGCACCACCACATCCGGAGCAGTTTCCTCTATCATAGCAAACGCTTCTTCTCCGTCAAGAGCGAACCCTACCTGCTCAAGGTCCTCAGTCGTCTTGAGATACTCGATAAATTCGTTTGCATATTTCGCATCGTCATCTACTATCAACACTTTGATCTTTTCCATTTTCAATATCCTTTCCGCAAAAAATCACGCGCCTCTCATTTTTCTGGCGCTTTGCTTATTTTTCATTGTTTTTTTCCGAATTGCACTATAAGATTACCATAGAGAACAACTCTTTTCAATAAAAAACTAAATTTTGAGTGTCGACAGCAGCATCGAAACACAGTATATTTCGGTTATATATTGTCGAATATTCCGAACCATAAAAAATTCGACATAGATCGATCTGTCCCGATCGTCGCAATGCGGCATCTTGACAATGGAGAACGAATAATATATAATAAATAAGTATCCGAAACGGATAACTGAGCGGATCTCGGTCCTCCCTTACTGCAATGGAACGATTCGGGGGACGATCCCCTAACGAAAGGAGTTTTCATAAAATGAAGGTTTTACTTATCAACGGCAGCCCTCACGAAAAAGGCTGCACATACACCGCGCTTTCCGAGGTGGCATCATCACTTAACGAAAACGGGATCGATACAGAAATAGTCTGGATCGGCAACAAAAGCATACACGGCTGTATAGCATGCGGCGGCTGCTCCAAAACCGGCAAATGCGTTTTTGATGACGGAGTAAATGAAATATCCGATAAGATGGCTGAATGCGACGGACTTGTCGTAGGGACCCCCGTATACTATGCATCACCAAACGGCTCCGTTTACTGTCTTCTTGACCGTCTGTTCGGCATCTGTCCTTCTCTTGCGCATAAACCCGCAGCGGCAGTAGCCTCAGCAAGACGAGGCGGCACCACAGCCGCAATAGACGGACTGAATAAATATTTCACTTTCAAACAGATGCCTGTAGTTTCATCTACATATTGGAACACTGTTCACGGCAGCAAGCCTGAAGATGTGCAAAAAGATGAAGAGGGGCTTCAGACTATGCGCAATTTAGGAATAAATATGGCGTGGCTGATAAAATGTATCGATGCCGGAAAGAAGGCAGGAATAAACATACCCGAAACATCGGCGCCAATAAAAACAAATTTCATAAGATGATCCATATTTGATATACTTTAATATATTTTTAAACGGGCATCCTCATTGATCTCGGTGCCCGTTTTTCTTTACATATCATTACAAGGAAAAGTTTCTCCGTTCAAAAGATCCGCTATAGTGACGCTGTTGAGATAGTCCATGATATTCTCGTAAAGTCCTTTCCATAGCTTTATTGTAGGGCATGAACCCACTCTCGGGCATTCCTCAGCATCATCTTCAAGGCATGCAACAGGAGCCATTCCGCCCTCCGTCGTTCTCAGAATATCACCGACCGTATATTCATCGGGATCGCCCTTCAGCCGGTATCCGCCCTGAGCGCCTCTCTGGCTGCTCAAGAACCCTCCTTTTCCAAGTATCGTAACTATCTGTTCAAGATACTTCAGAGATACTCCCTGACGTTCTGCCGCATCTTTCAATGACACATATCCTTCTCCCGAATTTTTTGCTATGTCTATCATAAGTCTGACAGCATATCTGCCTTTTGTGGATATCTTCATATATTTGGTTTCCTCCTTAAGCTGCCTGAGAGCAGTCAAATTAGAATTCATATTATTTATATATGACTTAAGTATATCATTTAAATACCGCTATGTCAATCCCTGTATGTCTATAATTATAAAATAATTTAGAAAAAATTTATATAAATTTGACTTAATTTTTTTCTTATAAGACTTGAATTTTTCTATAAAACAGTGTATAATAACAATAGCATTGCTTGAGCATGCTATATTCATATTACAAAAACCACCGCGGACTATGCGATGGTTTTTCTTTTTGCTGTTTATATCTCACTGTAATGGTAACTGCCGAGGAACTTGTAGAACATCGAATTTTCACGCACGTTCTCAAGAGCAAAATAGATACGCGCATCGTCAGCATTTCCCTCAATGTCTATAAAAAACACATATTTTCCGATCTCGCGCTTCACAGGCCTTGACTCGATCTTTAGCATATTTATATTCTCGCGCGCAAAAACGCCGAGGGCTCTGTAAAGGCATCCCGGAGCGTGCTCGGTAGAAAAAACAATAGATGTCTTATCATGTCCCGAAACACTGAGATTTCTCTGCTTACCGATCACAGCAAATCTTGTAAAATTATTGTTGTTATCGTTGCACGCCTCTCTGGCTATTTCAAGATCATACAATGATGCTGTGACTTCCGAAGTTATCGCCGCAACACTTCCGTCGCTTTCCGCCGCTATCTGCGCCGCTCTTGCTGTCGATTCTACAGCTTTTAATTCCACCCCCGCAAAATCTCTTTCAAGCATTTTTGAACACTGTCCAAGCGCCTGCGGATGCGATATTATTGTTTTTATATCAAAAACAGACGCTCCTTTTTTCACCATAAGGTTCTGAGCGATCCTAAGTATATGCTCATCTGTTATATATACATTCGAGTCGAATGCGAGAGTATCAAGAGTCAGAGTCACGCTCCCGTTCAAACTGTTCTCTATCGGAACTATGCACTTCTCTATTTGTCCGCTGTCCACTGCTTTTATCGCCGCGGCGATCGTAGGGAACTCCTTAAGTTCCTCTCTGCCCCCGGACCATTCCACTGCCGCCTGCTGTGAGAATGTTCCGTCAGGTCCCATATATCCTAACATAAAAAAATCCTTTCATTGCTTTATCTTACCGAAGAAAACGCTTCCGCGCCATATGTATAAAACACGAGCGGCGCCGTGATATGCGGCAACCGCCCTCTGAAAATCCAAATATTACAGTACCAGCTCTCGTCCTACAGCATCTGCGATCGCCTTAAGCTCTTTCATAAGCTTATCGAACTTTTCAGGCTTGAGCGACTGCGGGCCGTCCGATGACGCGCATTCCGGGCAGTCATGTACCTCGATCATAAGTCCGTCCGCACCGGCTGCTATCGCTGCCTTCGCGACCGGAGCAACATATTTATATGTTCCCGTAGCATGGCTCGGATCCGCTATTATAGGCAGATGTGAAAGCTCCTGAGTTACCGGTATCGCACTAACGTCAAATGTATTTCTTGTTGATGTCTCATAAGTCCTTATACCGCGCTCACAAAGTATAACATCGTCATTACCCTCCGACATTATGTACTCTGCCGCCATGAGCCACTCCTCTATGGTACTTGCCAATCCTCTCTTCAAGAGCACAGGCTTTTTTATCTTTCCTACTTCTCTCAGCAGCTTGAAGTTCTGCATATTGCGCGCGCCTATCTGTATAATATCAGCATATCTGGCAACAAGCTCTACATCACGCGTGTCCATTACCTCAGTGCATATGGGCATGTCCAGCTCGTCTCCGGCAGCGCGCATTATTTCAAGACCCTCACCTTCAAGTCCGCCGAAAGAATACGGCGATGTTCTTGGCTTGAACGCTCCGCCTCTTAAAATATTTGCTCCGGATGCCTTTACAAGCCTTGCCACTTTTGCAAACTGCTCTTTACCTTCTATCGCGCAAGGTCCTGCAAATACCGCAAGCTGATTACCGCCTACGGTCACCCCATGTCCAACATCTATAACCGATTTTTCACGTATAAGCTCCTTTGAAACAAGTTTGTACGGACGCATGATCGGAACAACGTTCTCTACCCCGTTCATCAACAGGATCTCATTCATGCTTATCTGGCGTTTATCACCTATAGCTCCTATAACCGTTTTTTTCTCACCATAGATCGGATGGGTCTGGAAACCGAATCCCGTGAGTTTTTTCTCGACCGCATCAATATCTTTAGCGGACGCGGTCTCCTTCATAATTATGATCATTTTTGTCTACCTCGTTCTAAATGAAAAATTTAATACGCAGCTTTATTTCACGTATTGAACAATAGTTATTATAGCACAATTCACTCATCATTGCAATAGATTAATCGAAAAAACTGCGTAAAACAGTAATTTTTATACTTTTTACAGTAACTCATTTATTCATGAAATACCCTATCTCGCCCGATGTCAAATATCTCCATCTACCTTCGGCAAGATTACCGAGCTGCACGTTTCCTATCTGGACACGCTTAAGCTCCTTTACCGGATTTCCTACCGCCTCAAACATTTTCCTTACCTGACGGTTTCTTCCTTCATGTATGGTTATTTCCACAAGTGTCATGCCGCCCTCGATCTCCATTATCTCGCACTGAGCTGCCGTTGTCTTTTTCCCATCCACTACCACACCGCGTCTTATCCTGTTGAGAGACTGGATAGAAAGCACTCCGTTCAAGACCGCGTAATAGCGCTTTGAAGACTCATATCGCGGATGCGACACCTTGTTTGCCCATACACCGTCATTAGTCATCAACAGAAGCCCCTCGGTCTCGTAATCAAGTCTTCCCACAGGGAATATCCTCGTATGGATCTCGCTTGACACAAGATCCATGACTGTAGGTCTGTCAAATTGATCCTTTGCAGTCGTTACATAACCAGCAGGCTTGTTCAAAGCGATATATATTTTCCTGTTTTCCGGCTTTACCTGTTTTCCATCCACCTCAACTTTATCACAGCCTACTTCGACCTTCACACCCTGCTCTGTTATCTTCTTTCCATTAACTTTTACGCGTCCCTCTTCTATCAGTTTTTCCGCGGCGCGTCTCGATGCCGTGCCGCTCATAGCTATATATTTCTGTAGTCTTACTATCTCACCCATCTGTGTTTCCTTTCTGTTATCCAAATATGCTCTTTAACATTCTTTTTATCACCGAAGTAAAACACGGCTTTGTTTTATATTCCGTATCAGCCGCATTCATGTCGGAACCGGCCACAGCATCCACATATCCCAGGAAATCATCGCCGCAGTATATTTTAAGCACACCTACTTTTTCGCCCTTGTTTAAAGGAGGCGCTAACTGATCTGAGATCTCGGCTACCACCGTCACATTCGCTCCGCCGTCATTGTTTACCGGTATCTCAAAATCATCACCGGCTACTATCTCACAGCTTTCTCCGCCGCTCACTATATGCCTGACACACTCGCCCTTGTCTATGGCGTTTACCATACGCACACCCGAGAATCCGAGATCCAAAAGCTCCGCATGCTCCGCCCAGTCGTTTTTCGAGTTGAGCGTGACCGCTATATATTCGGCTCCGTCACGCTCCGCAGCGGAAACGAGACATCTCCCGGCCGAGTCCGTGTACCCGGTTTTTACGCCCTCGCATCCCTCATAATTACCGAGCAGCTTATTATGATTTATGTACTCCGTCTGTATTACCTCACCGTTGGCTCTTGTCTGGGATGCCGTATATGTTCGTGTTGACACTATCTCTTTAAATTGCTCGTTTTTCATAGCATAACGCGTTATAAGAGCAAGATCCCTTGCGGTGGTACAATGCCCGTCTGCGTCAAGCCCGTTGGGATTTTTAAATTCTGTATCATACGCGCCGATCTTGTGCGCGAGTTTGCTCATCTCCGCTGCAAAATCATCCGCATTGCCGCTTATGTGCTCCGCTATCGCCACAGCGGCATCATTTCCCGAATTGAGCATCAGCCCGTACTCAAGATCACGCATTGACATTACCGCGCCCGGTTCTATATACGCCGAAGACCCTTCTGTCGCCGCCGCGTTCTGCGATATCGTCACCTGCTCATTCGGATCGGAATTTTCCAAAGCCGTGAGCAGCGTCATTATCTTTGTCGTGCTCGCCATAGGAAGCTTCGCCCCGCTGTTTTTCTCAAATACCGTCTCACCTGTCACGGCATTTATAAGGCAAGCTCCCGCAGAAGTATCGGCATACGCTGCCGCCGCCGGACCTGTCGCCGCTATTATTGCCGCCGTAATTAACGGCACCGCTATCTTCATCTTCACAGCCACCCCATCTATTATATAATCAAATACCTTCAATATCACCTATGTAATATATTATACACCATACAAACAATATATGCAACGCTTTTTTTCGCCAAATCCCGCAAAATTTAGTTAGTACTGAAATATATCAATTAAAACATCAAAAATAATATAAACTAAAAATGGGACACGTCAAGTATCCGCACGTGTCCCGTCGATCATTGATTTATTACATTTTGTTATTTTCCGTCATTGCCGTCATTCTTAAGAAATGGTCTCATGCTTGACGCGCATATAGCCATTGTGGACATATTGTGAAGCAATGCCGATGCCGCAGGGGCAATAATTCCGGCTATTCCAAGCACTAAGAGTCCGCTGTTAAAAAGCGTTATAAAACTGTAATTACGCCGTATTCTCTCAAACAGTCTCTCGCTCATCTCGCGCAAAACAGACAGTCTGTCAAGACTTGACGACAAAAGAGTTATATCCGCTGTTTCCCTTGCTATATCTGACGCGTCCTTCATAGCCACAGAAACATCAGCAGCCGCAAGCGCAGGAGAATCGTTTATTCCATCGCCGACCATGACGACCTTTCTTCCTTTTTCTTTTATTGCATTTACTATATTGAGCTTGTCTTCAGGCAGTACCCTCGCGCAGTAACGGTCTATGCCCAGTTTCTCACTCACACTGCGGGCGGTTTCCTCACCATCGCCCGTTATCATCAATACACGCTTAAAACCGCGTCTTTTAAGGTCGGCTATAACACCCGCGGCTTCAATTCGTATCGGATCTTCTATACAGAGTATGCCCGCAAGCTTTTCACCTATTGCAAGATAAATAAGCGAATACTCTGCTCCAAGCTCGCTTATGATCCTGCTCTGTTCGTCTGTTACTCTGACATTCTCATCATCAAAAAGGAAATGAGCGCTTCCTATAAGCGCGCGTTTTCCATGCAGCTGCGAAGCTATCCCATGCGCTACTATGTACTCTACCTCCGCATGCTCCTCCCGGTGCTTTATGCCCTTTAATTCGGCTGCGCGCACAACCGCTTTTGCAACACTGTGCGGAAAATGTTCTTCAAGACAAGCCGATATTTTCAGCACTTCATCCTCACTGTACCCATCAAAAGCTATTATTCGGCATAAATTAGGGCACGAAACGGTAAGTGTACCTGTCTTGTCGAATATGATCGTATCCGCCAGAGCAAAATTTTCAAGGAACCTGCCGCCCTTTACCATGATGCTCCTGTTTGCCGCTTCTCTCATTGCCGATATGACACATATCGGTGTCGAAAGCTTTATCGCGCATGAATAATCGACCATTAACACCGAAAGAGCTTTACTGACATTCCGAGTAAACAGATATGTTAAAACACTGACAGCGAGACTGACCGGAACAAGACTGTCAGCAAACCGCTCCGCGTTTGTCTGCGCCTGCGACTTCAGATTTTCAGAATTTTCTATAAGTTCGACAACCTTTCCGATCCGGCTTTCATCCGGCAGCTGCGAGATCTTTACATCAATGCTTCCTTCCTCTACAACCGTTCCCGCATATACAACTGAGCCTTTGCATTTATGCTGCGGAAGAGCCTCACCGGTCATAGCCGCTTCATTTACTCCTGCTTCTCCATCTGTTACTTCACCATCAACAGGTATCATGCTGCCCTGTCCTATCCTTATCACATCTCCCACGATTACACTGGATGTAGGAACACTTTCCACACACCCGTCCGTGATCTTCCACACTTTGTCGATATTTACAGCCAAGCTCTCCGAAAGCGTACTCTTTGTCCTGCTCCTTGTATAATCTTCAAGAAGGGCAGATATTTTTAACAACGTCATAACGGATGATGCTGTTGAATAAGATCCTCCTGCGATAGCAGCTGAAATTGAAACCGCATCGAGAACATCGACCGTAAGTTTTCCTCTCCAGAGACTTGAAAGCGCTTTCTTGATATACGGAATCGCTCTCAATAAAGTTACCGGCAAAGCCAGAAATGAAGGCATGAAAAGCTTCATTGCGGTTCTCCGAACCAATATCTTAATTAACGACCGCTTAAAACTATCATCCAGCTGCTGCATGGCAGTAAGCTGTCTTTTTTCAAGCTCTGCTGCCTTTATACCTGACACGGCGTCCAGGATCATTCTTTTTGAGTCACCGCTATAATATATGAGGATACCTCCGTTTACCGATGTTGCGCGAACACTCAGCACGCCCTCACATTGCGACACAGCCTCTGCAAGACTTTCCTCGCATCCCCTCGGAAACACATCTTTTCCGCATCTTAAACGAAGCCTCCCGGGAGAATCATATACTATCTTAAATTTCACAATCTATACCCTCTTTACAGATCATTCACTTTTGTCAGCATCATAATATATGTCTTCCGCTTCCTCTTTCATATTCTGCAGAGCTTCCAAGGCATCCTTTTTCAGCTTCATGCCTTTTGCTAACCCATTTACCGCCATACTGCGCGCTTTTTCACTTTTAAGAAATTTCATTCCGTATGTCGCTGCAGCAAATCCTCCGGCAAAACACAAAAATTTCTTGTCCTTAATGCAATCCATGATCTTCATTAAAATTCTTCCTTTCATTTTATTTATTAGGCTTCGGCTATGTATATTAGCATATTCTAACCCATAGTTAATAATAGCACAATTCGTTAGCTTTGTCAATATACAGAATTGTCACAAATTCATTCTTTTTTCGTTATAATGCTGTTTTTGACCAAATTCTTTCCTGCAGTTGGATGCTCCCTGAAAATCCAAGATATAATTCAATAATCTTTATCAGTTTTTTGATAGGATTTCATTAAATATATTATATTTGCACAAATATTCATTCTGTTATATACTATTTACGCCAAAAATATGCAATTAAATCAATTATGTGAATAAAATTTCTCACAAAAATTCCATATTAATCAAAATTAGTCTTTAAATTGTTATTATTTCTTATTATAATATAAATAAGCATTAACTCATATTTAGATCCAGACTAAGACCAAGAAGGGAATGATACCAATGATAAAAATCCAACAAGATAAAGAGTTGGTCGAGCTCGGACATAATCTGATGATCAACAGGATCAAAGTAGGATTTTCAAGAAAACATGTCGCAGCCGTATTGCTTATAAAACGCAGGACCTTGATATCATATGAACTCGGAGACAGATGCATCTCAACTGTTATGGCCGCAAAAATGGCTAAGCTATATCACATTCCTCTCACCTCGCTGCTAAATTACTATGGCACTCAGAACTATATACGCAGAGCTGACAGCATGCTTTTAAGACCCGGCACCATAAGAAAATTTTTAGGGATCACGCAGCAGGAAGCGGCAGATGCCGTAGGTATCTCACGCGCGACATTATCAAATTATGAACATAACAGATCAAACATGCCTGTTACCACATTCATAAAGCTGTGCGAGTTATATAAACTAAGCGCGGAAGAAATAAATGTGATCGCGGACTATTTGGCATCTCGGCCCATGACCATCAGTAATAACAGCAATTGATCCTAACAAAAAAAAACGGACGGCGCCGCAGTTTGCGGCGCCGTCCACATATTAATTATCTCCATCCGTGTGCCTGTTCATATGCTATTATAAAATTCTTATTTGCAGTCTCATATGCGTTAAAATAGGAAGCTACCGCATTTTGATCGGTCGATGTTCCTCTGTACCAAGGCTGTGCGGAAAAATAGTCTCTGTACTGCTGTGTCGTAAATATGTAACCGTGGCGCGCATACATCTCATTTAAGATCAATCTTATCTCATCCCTTGTACGCGCATCAAGATCCGCCTGGGTTATATAAACTCTGTCGCTTGGAAAAACGTAATAGCCCGCTTGACTTTGCGCGGCGGTATAATTTGATGCAGAATAGTTCTGCACAGGCGGAACAGTCGACATAACTGCCGGAGGAGCAACTGTTTGTATCGGAGACTGCGTCTGCTGCGAGACAACGGTCGATGCACCGTTATCGGAGTTATCATTCCCGGAATTGCGCACCAGAATAAAACCGATAACAGCGGCAGCTATTACTACTATTGCTGCGATGATCGACACCACAACATTCATATTCACCGATTTCTGAGCCGGACCTATATTCCCTGTGTCATTGATAGAGCCTCCGTTATAGCTTCCGCATACGCTGCAATATCCGCTTCCCGGGTCCATTGGCGCTCCGCAATATTTGCATCTCTCACCTGTATTCACATTAGTATTGCCTGATACCACCGGCGCGCCGCACACACCACAGAACGAGCTTCCGTCCTCTATCTCTGCACCGCAGCTTATACACCTCATTTTATTTCCCCCTCACATCAAATTTCTATATATTATTTTATCTCATTTTTCGTGTGAAGTCAAGACATATTTGCCTATTTTCGCTATTTTTTCTCAAAAAAGCGACTTTATATCGGTTTATATATAAGGCTGCCGCATTGATGCAACCCTCTCTTAGGAGCTGCTTGAACTTAGATGCAAAACGAGCAAAACGAACGTTTCGTAATAATCCAAAACATTTATCAGGTGATCACGACAAAGAGAAAGCATATCACATTGAATCTGCGATATGCTTTTTCACACACAGCCGTAATAAATCATTACGACCGTATCAAAAATAAAGATCTTAAATTTTCAATATGATCAATCAAGATGAAATGCTTCTTCAAGAGGTATCTCAACAGGACTGTTATCAGGATTGGTCTCCATGATCGGAGCCATATAATCCCACCATTTTCTGTTGATCTCTGTATCCGCGGCTTTTGCCCACTTCTCTGGATCCTCTATCTCCATATACGCATACAAGATATTTGTGTTTCTGTCAACAAAGATCGAATAATTCTTGCATCCGTATTCAGATATCATTTCTTTCATCTCCGGCCAAAGCTCATTATGACGCTTTATGTACTCGTCTATATACTCCGGATATACTTTCATAGTAAGCGCTTTTCTAACCATTTTATTATACCTCCTTGGCGTATGTGATACCGTTTTCAGCCCTTAAGCTTTTATATAGATATTATATAATATGACAGCTCCAATGTCAAGCCCTTTGTAGAATTTAACCATCACATCAGTCTTATTCCCTTATCGGGCCGTTTCACATATGCTGCCGCAATTCCTCCTACATCTTCAGCTCCCGCTTCACGCAGGACTTTTGCGCATTCATTCATGGTGCTGCCGGATGTAAAAATATCATCAGCTATCAAAACACGTTTCCCTGCGACATCCCCGCATACGGAAAACGCTCCCGAAACATTCTCCGCTCTCATCGCGCCTGTCAAATTGCTTTGCACCGCTTTTTCATGATCACGTCTTAGAGACAGCTCCACAGGAACAGATATGCCTCTTGAAAAATATTCTGCCAGCATTTCCGCTTGGTTAAAGCCTCGTTTTCTCTTTCCCGCTTTCGTCAAAGGGACCGGAACTATACAGTCATATTCGCGCAGCGCCTTATGTACCGAAAAATATTCCTCCGCAGCCATACCTATAATATGTCCCAGCGCATAGTTCCCTCCAAACTTAAAACCGAGAAAAATACGCCTGTACATATCTGAATAATAAAACGGAGCCGACAAAAAATCAAGATAATGCGTACCCTCAAACAAACTGTTCATGGGCGTTTTTTCAAGTTTTGAAAAACACTTAACGCATATACAGCTGTTCTTGTACGATTTATATACGGATGTGTCTTTGACCCTTTCTCCGCACACACAGCACACTTTAGCTCGCATAAATGACCGTACCATCAGTATATCTGTCCTTCGGGGACAAGCAGCATCGGTTTTTCTGCATCTCTGTCGCACCTTAAAGTATCACCGTCAAACTCGAGTTCTGCCACCTGTATGCTCGATCTCTTCATCCTGTAATCCTCGTGTATCCATTCCTCATTCCTGTTATCGCTGTTTCTCTCCGGATGAACGAAATAATAGATATACGCCCTTTCGCCGCATACCACAACATGCGCGTGTCCGCCTATAAACCCATCATCACGGCGCTTCCCTGGTTTATCAAGTATTATATTCTTGAACTCCCAGTTATCAAATGTGTTTGACCTGAATACCATCTGTCCGTTCCAGCAGTCGGCTATGAGCCAGTTAAAGCCTTTAAAAGTGAACACATTCGGGCCTTCGTGCCCGCGTCCGTCCACCTCGATCCCGGCAGGTGTCCATGAATATAGATTATCGCTGTATGCCGTATATGTGTGCGCGTCCTGTTTGAACCACATCTTCCACCTGCCATCCGATATTTTTCTGACACACGCGTCAATAACAGGCTCGCTTCCAAGATCAAGAATGCTCTCAAAATTCCAGCTGTAAAGGTTCTTGCTCGTGTAATGGACTATATATGACATATGCCCCCATTCATACGGAACTCCGCGAAGATATGTACAGTACATATGGTATATGCCATCGGCATATATCACCTCCGGCGCCCAAAAAGTATTTCTTCCCCACTCAAATTCAAGTCCTTCCGCTGTTCCTCTGTAAAGCCATGTTCTGCCTCCGTCGCTCGAAACCGCTATACCTATATCTGTCCCGTGCACATATGAATACTTTGGGCCGGGCAGAACGGCACGTCTGTTGGTATAGAACATCCACCACTCGTTCGTCTCCCTATTAAGAATAACGACCGGATCCGCCGCGCCGTCATATATCGGATCCCGAAAAAGCGGCGCTGCCGCTGTGAACTCTTCCATTTTTTTGATCCTCCTTCATTTACTTTCCGGCGCTGCGCCGATATATTCCGGCGCAGTACCGTATTATATATTATATAAATTATACCCTATCATAAAGTAAAAGTAAAGCTATTTTTTCGGCTTCGACTTAAATATCAACGCGGTGAGAAATCCAAACAGCAGCGCCGCGCTTATTCCCGCTGCCGCGGCTGTGAGGCCTCCTGTCAAGATACCCATCAATCCGCTCTCATCTATCGCTTTTATCACTCCTTTGCAAAGAGTGGAACCAAATCCGGTAAGCGGAACTCCGGCACCTGCACCCGCGAATTCTGACAGCGGTCCGTACAATCCAAACAGCTCCAAAAATACACCAGCGCATACAAAAGACACAAGTATCCGCGCAGGTGTGAGCTTTGTTTTATCCACAAGTATCTGGCCTATCACACATATCAGACCTCCGACCGCAAAAGCTTTTAAATAATCCATATATCATATCCTCCGATCAGTCAAGTCATCGCGCCGTTATCGCCACAGCATGCGCAACGGCAGGTATGCTCTCCCCTTGCTGAACAGTGATCGTATTCATCAGTGCTCCTGTAGCTATTACCATGATCCTTTTATATCTGCCATTCATGAGCTCCTTCATTATATGACCGCATAACACTGACGCGCAGCATCCGCAGCCGCTTGCTCCCGCATGCACATCCTGCCGCTCTATATCAAATATCATTTTACCGCAGTCATTATGCACTTTTGAAATATCATATCCGTTTTTCATTGAAAGCTCGCAAAGTATATCGGAACCGACCACACCAAGATCACCCGTGAGTATCAGATCATAATCCTCCGGTCCGTATCCGGTATCCCTGAAATGCGCTGTTATAGTGTCAAGCGCAGCCGGAGCCATAGCGGCACCCATATTATTGAGATCTGTTATTCCTTTATCAACTATCTGTCCGAGAGTCACGTGTGTTACCGCCGGACCTCTGCCTGTGCCGGATAAAACAGCCGCGCCGCTTCCCGTAACTGTCCATTGCGCTGCCGGCGCGCGCTGTCCGCCGTATTCAAGCGGATTACGGAACTGTTTTTCCGCGCTGCAAAAATGGCTTGACGTTGCGCATACAACTCGGTCCAGACCTCCTCCCGAAACAAGCAGCGCCCCCAGAGACAAACTTTCAGTCATTGTGGAACACGCTCCGTAAAGTCCGCAAAACGGTATATTTTTATCCCTGAGTCCATAATGAGCCGCGGCGCACTGATTCTGCAGATCTCCAGCCAAAACGCAGTCAATATCCTTTTCATCAAGCTCAGCTTTTTTCAGGGCTATATCGACCGCCGTCTTCTGCAGCGCCGATTCTGCAAGATCCCACGACCTTTTCCCCATACGTTCATCCGACACGATCATATCGAAATCCTTTGCGAGCGGACCGTCCCCCTCTTTCGGACCGACCACAGACGCGCTTGATACTATGATCGCCGCCGATCCAAGTTCGACAGTCTGTCTTCCAAGCTTTTTGTTCACATGGATCACCCCCGATATCTTATTGTATTATATATCTCACGGCTATATTTTTCTCACTGTGTATCAAAAATATTCAAATAAAAAACTCCGGCTGCGAATAAACATTGCAGCCGGAGTCCCCTATTTTCTCCCTTATCGATCTCCATAACATTAGGTTTTTATAATGCTGTCGGTTTACCGCCGGCGAGCGGCATGATACTTACCTGTTTTTTCTCCCTAAAAGCAGACTTGTTTTATATCTCATACCTATAATCCTTCATCCTCAGTTAACACAGTATTGATCTTAATTGTTAAGGAAACCGATCTTTACACCCTTAATATCCTCCGCGCCAAAATATACATATCGCTGCTCCGGTGCTTCGGACCCCATATATCCGATCCAAAGTGCCCGTCAATATCTTTTCCCGATATTTCGGCGCGAATACCATGTCTCAAACGCATATCCCGAATTTGATCCCGGCATTTTCTCCGGGCAGCAAATCTCATGTTCCGCGTCCATTCCTTTCATTATCGTTTTATCTCCCTCCTCATGAATACACCGAGCATTTCATCTGCATAAGCGCAGGCGATCCGCCTCGGCAATAAATATTAAATAAATATTAAGAAATTATTTTTCTTTTTAATAATTATAATATATTTTTGTAACTTTGTCAACCTTTTTCGAGAAAAAAGTTTAAATAAAGTAATATTTACGCATACATTTTCATAAAACCATACATAAAAATGAAAAAACCGAGGGCAAGCCTCGGTTCTCACATATTCAACAATGACTCAAATAATCTCTGCGACTTAATCCTCTCTGTCCCAGAGACCTATGTAAAAATCAGAGTAATTCTTGTCATTACTCTTTACCGCGGCTATAGCAGCGCGCGGGTGGAGATTAAGTATACCGGTGCAAAGGTACGGGATGTCGTAACCCCATACAACACCTTTTTCTTTAAGCTTGACTATTTCGCTCTCCACAAACTTAAGCACGGGAACTATCTTATACTTCGGATTTTTCAAAAAGCCCATCAAAGCCTCAAGACTGCAGTTTCCGGCGCCTCTTCCCATTCCCGCCATAGTCGCATCAAGATAACTTACGCCGTATGCGCAAGCTTCTATAGTATTCGCAAACGCAAGCTGCTGGTTATTATGAGCATGTATGCCCACAGCTTTCCCGTATTTCTGCGCGATCTTCTGATACTTGAACGAAAAATCACGTATCTGTTCGGGATAAAGCGAACCGTAGCTGTCAACCAGATAGATAACATCAACGCTGCTTTCGCCCAAAAGCTCCAGCGCAAGATTTATATCGCTTTCTCTTGCGGTCGAAACAGCCATGATATTGCATGACGTTTCGTAGCCGAGCGCATGGCAGTATTCGATCATCTCGATAGCCGCAGGCATGGTGTTTATATATGTAGCGATCCTCACCATGTCAATAACGCTCTCGCTTCTCGGTATTATGTCCTTTTTGAAATCCGTTCTTCCCACATCAGCCATGACCGCTATCTTAAGATCGGTGTCGTTCTCGCCTACTATGCTTCTGATCGATTCCTCATCGCAGAATTTCCACTTACCGAACTCCTTTACGTCAAACATCTCCTTGGAAGCTTTATAACCAAATTCCATATAATCGATCCCGGCCTTTACGTTTGTCTCGTAAAGTTTTTTAACGAAATCGTCTTCAAAATAGAAATTGTTAACAAGTCCTCCGTCACGGATAGTAGCGTCTACTACCTTGATATCCGGCCTGAACTGCATCAGGTTTCCGTGTTTCTCCATCATTTAATTTTCCTCCTACCGTATTACCGTTTTTCCGCAGCAACATACTGCACTAATTATTATACTACATCCGGACAGTTTTGTCAACACTTTTATAATGCCTGTAATTGCCAGATCATCATCGATTATTTGCTTAAATTCAGAAAAAATACTTTACAAAAACACCTGAACAAGGTATAATAGAATTGTATATTTATATATTTACCGCGGAGCGGCGCTCCGCCGGTCTTAGTTTACGGAGGAATGAAATGTCATATTTTGTACAAAGGCTTTTAATGATACCGATAGTTCTTATCGCGCTTACCTTTCATGAATTCTGCCATGGGTTCGTTTCATCAAAACTTGGTGACCCGACTCCGCGATATACCGGCAGGCTCACTCTGAACCCGCTTGCGCATCTTGACCCTATCGGTACTATACTTATGATACTCACCGGGTTCGGCTGGGCAAAACCGGTGCAAATAAATCCCGGCTATTACAAAAATCCAAAATGGGGCATGGCAATAACAGCGCTTGCAGGACCAATCTCAAATTTCGTGCTGGCGTTGGCAGCCATGCTCGTATATACAGTAATATTCATAATCAACTATAAGACAGGGCTTTTCAGCGGCTCAATATATAATATTTCATATTTCGTGCTGCTTTTCGCCCAGGTAAATCTCTGCTTCATGGTATTCAACCTTATCCCTATCCCGCCTCTTGACGGTTCACGAGTTCTCGGCGTATTCCTTTCGACGAGCGCTTATTTCAAGCTGCAGAGATTTGAGCGATACAGCATGATCCTTATAATCGTGCTCTCGCTTTTGGGTGTTTTCTCAAGAGTTATAGGCACCGGCGTTGATCTCGTGCTTAACGGCATCATAGATCTCTGCAATGCAATAGTTCAGGCGGTGATATAATGGATGCTGTTCTTTATAAACTGGACAGTTTTGAAGGACCGCTCGATCTTCTGCTGACTCTTATAAAGAAGAACAAGGTCAGCATATGGGATATACCTATCGCGGAGATCACCGATCAATATCTTGAAGCGATAGACGGCATCGAAGAGAGCGAGCTCGACAACACAAGCGAATTCGTTGTTATGGCGGCGCAGCTCCTCTATATAAAATCGCGTATGCTGCTTCCCAAAGAAGAAAAAGAAGAGGAAGAAGAGGATCCTCGCGAAGAGCTGGCGCGCAGATTGTATGAGTATAAAAAATTCAAAGAGGCGTCGCGCGAAATGCGTAAAAGCGAATTCTCATCACGATATATGGTCTTCCGAGAAGAGGAAAAGATCAAATTTCCCATACCCGAATACAGCCGTCATCATGATCTCAGCGAGCTTGCCGATGCTTTCAACAGTATTTATCAACGCCGCATCCGGCGCGCCAAACCGGAAAAACGCGCGTTTTACGGTATAGTCGGAAGAGAAAAAGTTTCTGTCGATGACATGGCAGAGAAAGTCCGTGGCGTGCTAAAAAAGCGCCGCAAAGTCGAATTCACCGAGCTCTTCCACGAAGAGGATTCAAGGCCGGAAATGATAGCAACATTTTTAGCGGTGCTTGAAATGATAAAGCTCAGCCGTATCCGCGCCGATTACGATGAAACAAGCCATGATTTCATAATTTCCGCAGTCGGACGGGTTCCGGAAACAGAATAAAGGGGATAAAATTCAATGAACAACATAAAATATGCCATAGAGGGTATATTGTTTGCAGCGGGCGAGCCGGTCAAAGCAGCAAAGCTTGCAGCCGTTCTGAATGTGTCTATCGAAGACGTAGAATCGGCGGTCGCCGATCTCAAGGACGAATACAGCCGTGATCACCGAGGGTTTAATATAATAGACATCTCTGACGGGTATCAGATCTGCTCAAGGCCGGAATACTATACGTACATCAGGGAGATACTCGGCGAACAGCGCAATCAGCCGCTTTCAAACGCGGCAATGGAAGCGCTTGCTATAATCGCGTACAAGCAGCCCGTTACCCGCAGCATGGTTGAAAAAATACGCGGAGTTAATTCCGACGGATGCATGAACCGACTTTATGAGCGTGGACTTATCGACGAAGCCGGCAGGCTTGACGCTCCCGGCAGACCTATACTCTACAAAACCACCGATACATTCCTGCGCTGCTTCGGTCTCAGGAGCACGGCGGACCTGCCGCCCATAGATCTCAGCAAACTTGAACCCGGAAACGACAGCGGGGACATCTCAGGCTCTCCGCAAAAAGAAGATCCGGAAAATAATAAAGACGGAGATCCTGTACCGAAGAACGGATGAGGAATGTTTCGATTCAGCGCGGGAGGTGTTTTGTATGATAGTTTTACTTATCGTTATCGCGGTGATAGCGATACTTCTCGCCGTTCCGATACGCGCGGAAATATATTTCGAATACAGCGCCGGCGGGACATCTTTTACAGCAGGTGTAAAGCTGCTTGGGATACGGCTGCATATGCCGCGAATAAAACGGACAGAGCCTAAGACAGACAGCGATGACGAGCCGGAAAAAGAAGATCAAGGCGGGAACAGCCGGATAGCCACAGCTATCGGTTTTATTCGTGAAAACTTTACGGAGATCAAAGAACTCGTCTATGATATACTTGAATATATGCGCAGACATCTGATAAAAATACAAAAGCTCACGCTTTCTACTGTTATCGGCGTGCCGGACGCTATGGAAACGGCTCTGCTATATGGAGCTGAAGCGGCTTTTGTATACAACATTGTCGGCGTGATGGACAGGCATATGCGCCTTGTTTCACATGACATAGACCTTAGAACGGATTACAATGATCCGAGGCTGTACGCTCAGTTCACATCTGACATACGCACCAATGTATATCATATGTTCGCGGTCACGGTGATAATTTTGCGGCGCGCACTGCCGCTTTTAAAGAAAATGAAAAAAATGATCGGGTAACCGCTGCACAAATTTGCGGATGCTCTGAAAAAAGCTAACGAAAGGAGATCACTCTTATGGCAAATCAAATAAAGGAACTTATAGAATCAGCGATCGACTCTATGGACGGAATGTTTACAGCCGAAAGCATAATCGGTGATACTGTAACAGCGCCGGATGGGACTATGATAATCCCGATCGCCCGCGTATCATTCGGTGTCGGCGGCGGCGGAAGCGAGTTCAAGGAGACCGACAGCAACGGCAATAACTTATTCGGCGGAGGAGTCGGCGCAGGCGCTTCGATACGTCCTGAGGGTTTTTTGGTGATAACCAAAAACGGTAATGTAAGATTTGCTGCCGCCGCTGAAAATTCAAGCGTGGTAGAAAAGCTTGTTGACTATGCTCCGGATCTTGTTGATAAAATAACCGGAATATTCAAAGGCAAAGACGGCGCGGCAGACGTGGAATGACATATATTCCTATCTAACTAAAAGACATACATTTAAATAACACACAATAAGCAACGGCTCGACCACACTGTGATCGAGCCGTTGCTTTTCACTGCCTGTATTATTTAACTTTATTCAGTTACAAGATTTATTGTCTGTGTATCTCCGTCCCACTGTACCTCAAAACCGGCCGCATCCGCAATATCTCTGATCTTAAAGTACGCGTCACCGTTTATATTGTATGCAGTGATAGCTGTGCTCCTGCCGTTTACATATATCGGCATATCATTCTCCACTACTTCTATCTCCCCGGCGGTATCTTCGGAAAGCTCCGTGCCGTTCGGCACATATGTCTCATGAGGCACTATATCGATAGCGTTATCTGAAGAACGCCATTCAACATTAAACTCACATGACGTGTTTCTCATCACCATGGCTATATCTCGTATTTTAAAGTAATTCGTATTGTTTACAGTATATCCTCTTACCTCGGTCTCTTCTCCGTCCACAAGCACCCTTGCCTCTGATGTTGTGGCCGAAATACTGTTGACAACATCATAACGCGATATGAAGTCCTGTATCTTAGACCTGTTTGGATAGCCGTCAGTCAACAGATTGTTGCTGTACTTATCGATATATGTAACATTCGTATAAGGGCTTACGTCAGTCTTATTGATCCTCGTTGCAGTAAGAGCTGTGCCATTGAACTCAAGCTTATAATACGCTATATATGAGCTGTACCGCGGCACCTCCTGACCTACGAATATATAATTGTCATTCTTGATATACACGTCGATATTCTCAAGGCATTCGCCTATTATATTCTGCGGCACCTCTATTTCCGTAATTGCATTATCTGTCATAGTAAATCCGGCTCCGATAGTTCCGTAAGTCCCTTTTTTTATGACAAACGCTTCAGGTATCCCGTTTCTGTCAAGGTCTGTAAGCACAACATCGGTATATGTGGGATCCTGAGCGATCTCTCTCATGAGTCTCGTTACAAACGCGTCTCTCCAGTTCTCATTCGCCGCAAACACTCCCGACTGAACTGTTATTGCCGCCGCTGCCGCCAGAACAATTGAAATTATTTTTTTCCTCATTAGATTTCGTTAGCTCCTTTCCTCTGTAAGCTCCGCGATCTCAAATCTCACGAAAAAATCACTGTTTTTTATATTGACATTTGTAATATAATGAAATATAATATTAATATATTTGTAATCATCATTATAACATACTTTTATATGTTTGTCAAACGATTATTTTCGGCGGTATGCCGCCGTGTTTTTATGTGAAAGGAGAAATAATTATGCAGTACAGAAAACTTGCCGGTGAGGATGTATCCGTACTCGGATTCGGGCTTATGCGCCTGCCCGTGCATAACGGGAATTCTTCCGACATCGATAAGGAAAAAACATATGAAATGATACAATACGCCATAGACAACGGCGTGAACTATTTTGACAATGCCTATGTTTACCACAATGAGGCAAGTGAAAAGATCGCAGGTGAGATCCTCGAGGAACATGGTCTGCGCGAAAAAGTGAAGCTCGCTACAAAGCTGCCGACATGGCATGTGAAAAGCGAGGACGATGTTATGCGCTTTTTAAATGAACAGCTTGAAAGATACAGAACGGATCATATTGATTACTATCTCTGCCACGCTCTCGACAAGCACCGTTTTGATGATATAATAATGAAATACAATGTTCTGCCTACGCTTGAAAAAGCGAAAGCTGAAGGCAAGATACGCCATATAGGCTTCTCATTCCATGATGACCTTGAAACATTCAAACGCATAATCGATTCCTATGATAAGTGGGAGTTCTGTCAGATACAGCTGAATTACATAAACACAAACTATCAGGCCGGTCTTGAAGGCCTTGAATACGCGGCATCAAAAGGAATAGATGTTGTTATCATGGAACCGCTGCTCGGCGGAAGACTCGCCGATCTTTCTCCGCAGGTCAAAAAAGAGCTTCCGGACACAAAGACCCCTGTTGAATGGGCATTTGATTTCCTCTGGAACAGACCTGAGGTAAAGATCACGCTTTCAGGCATGGGGACTATGCAGCAAGTCGAGGACAACATAAAATATGCCGACAAAGCATCTGTTGGAATGCTAAGCGATGAAGATCTTGCAGTATTAAAAAAAGCAAAAGATGTATTCGACGTGATGGCGCTCGTTCCATGTACGAAATGCGGCTATTGTATGCCCTGTCCGTTTGGACTGGATATACCCGGCATATACGATGCATACAATCAAATGCCCATTATAGGCGGCGACAAGGCAAAGGCGATGTACAGAAAGCTCGAAAAGGGCGCCGATGCCTGCAAGAAATGCAGGAGCTGCGAGAGGATATGCCCGCAGGGCATAGAGACCTCCAAGCTCATGCCGCAGATCGCCAAGGCATTGGGCTGATCCGATATAAAAATAACGGGGGCTTCCCGCCGGTTCGGCGGAGGCTCCCGTTTCTCATCCTTCGTGTATGTAATCAGAATTTCTCGAGGCCGAAGCTGATGGACAGGGCAGAATTCACCCTGCTCATCATAGCTCCGTCGATCCTCCCGATCTTTTCTCTTAATCTGCGTTTATCAATAGTTCTTATCTGCTCAAGTAGTATAACCGAATCCTTGTTAAGTCCGTATTCATTCGCCGAAAGCTCTATATGTGTGGGCATCTTAGCCTTATTGATGCGGCTGGTTATAGCCGCGGCTATAACGGTCGGACTGTACTTATTCCCGACGTCATTCTGGATTATCAGAACAGGACGTATCCCTCCCTGCTCGCTTCCCACCACCGGGCTGAGATCGGCGTAATAAATATCTCCTCTTTTAACTGTCACTCTTTATTCACACTCCGTAAGTTTTTCCTCACAGCTCCGCAACGCTTCGTTGTCGGATACTGTACACAGTTCTGCCTCCTCAAGATTGATCTCAGCCATCGCTTTATAGCCCTCTGCGAGCGCTTTTTCGATATCCTCGATCTTCTTGTCGGTGTGTGACAAAGCCTCCAGCTCCTTTCATCGATCATTTTGCCTGCGCAATTTTACAACAGATATTCAATAACCCTTTTGACCTCGCCGTTTTCGATATAAACTCTCGGTATGCGGCGGCTCACCATGCAGGTCACCTCATAATTGATGGTACCTATCCAGCCCGCAACGTCGTCTACCGTAACGGCGCCGTTCCCGAAGATCAGCGCTTCGTCACCTCGTTTAATATTATTGACAGAAGTGACATCTATCATACATTGATCCATGCAGATCCTGCCCGCGATCGGGAAAAGCCTCCCGTTTACCGCAATCTTCGCTTTTCCGGCAAGCATTCTTAAATACCCGTCTGCATAACCGATCGGAACTGTGGCTATCCTTGCCCCGCCATCGGCTATGTAATCTATGCCGTAGCTCACTCCGCGGCCCGGCTCTATATCCTTGACATATGTTATCACCGATTTCAGCGACATGACGTATTTGAGATCAAGCCGCGATCTGTCCACTTCCTCGGACGGGTACATCCCGTAAAGGATTATTCCGGGACGCACCATATCAAGATGGTATTCGGGATACATCATTATACCCGCGCTGTTGCATATATGCTTTATCGGTATATTTATCCCCCGTCTCGAAAGCTCGTCGCACACGCTCATAAAACGCTTGAACTGTAATCTCGTATAACTGTCATCTTTCTCATCAGATGTGGCAAAATGCGAAAATATCCCCTCGATCTCCAACATAGGCAAATTCGATATTTTTTCGATCTCATCAGCAACAGCCTTGCTGTTTGAATCATCCACCACAAAGCCGATCCTCGACATACCCGTGTCAAGCTTCACATGAACTTTGACATTCTTTCCAAGCTCCGCTGCCGTATCGGACAGCGCTTTCGCAAGCTCATATGTGTAAATATTAGGCATGATACCGTTTTCAATGATCTCACGCGCCTCTTCCTCCATGCTTGAGCCGAGTATAAGTATCGGCACCTCCGGGAAGAGATTCCTGAGCTCGAGCGCCTCGTCGAGCGTTGCCGCCGCAAGCCTGTCGGCTCCGTTTGCAAGAAGAGTTTTCGCGCACTCCTCTACACCGTGTCCGTATGCGTCAGCCTTTACGACTGCCATGACCTGCGCATGCGGATCTGTTATCCTGCGGATCTCACGCATATTGTGCGCGAGCGCGCTGAGATCTATTTCGGCCCATGTCCGTTTTTCCATTTGATTCACCCTCGTATCTATGTTAACATAAAATTATTCTTTTGTCCAGTTTAAATGATTGGAAATCACATGTAAGTATTAACCGAGGATCCTCATATAGGCTTCTGGCAAACACTCCAGTATATCCGCTGCGCTCATAGACTCCATGCCGTACCGTTCTGCAGCTATATCCCCCGCCATTCCATGTATAAACGCCGCCGCTGCCGCCGCTTCACCGCAGCCGATGCCACGCGCGGCAAGAGCCGTGATGATTCCCGCAAGCACATCACCGCTTCCGCCTGAAGCCATTCCCGGATTCCCCGTATTATTAATATATTGCGTAAGGTCTTCAGCCGTTACGATCGTGTGATGACCTTTTAAAAGTATCACAGCACCCAGCTCCTCAGAGCATTCACGCGAGACATTTATCCTGTTGTCTTCAATGTATGATATATCCAATCCGGTAAGCCGCGCCATCTCTGCCGAATGCGGTGTAAAGATCAGATCGCACGCGCATTCCGACAGCACGCTCTTATCCCTTGCCACAGCATTTATCGCATCTGCGTCAACGATCACCGGAACACGGCAACTTTTGAGCACCGCGCGGACTATCTCTGAAACATCGCGAGAACGCCCCAGCCCCGGACCTATAAGCACGGCACTGACCTTTGAAAGCTTTTCGGTTATCTCCGAGACCGCGGAATATGCGATATGCCCGTCATTCTCATCAAGCGGCAGCGTCATCGCTTCCGTTGTTTTAGCCTCGAGAGCTGTATTCACCGATTCCGGACAAGCTATCGTTACAAGCCCTGCTCCACTCTTTAAAGCTGCCTGTGACGCCATATACGCCGCGCCGCTCATTCCGGTAGAACCGGCTATTATCAGAAGCTTACCGTAGTCTCCCTTATGAGAATCATTCCCGCGTTTTCCCAACAGCGATCTCACAAATCCGGCGTCAGTCACGTTCACCTTTATACCCTGTGATCCTATCACGTATTCCGGTATCGAGATCTTATCAGGAACTATTTCTCCTGTACAGTCAGCCGCAGGATACAGAAACATCCCGATCTTATACCCGGCAAAAGTCACTGTCTTATCGGCATTTACACACACGCCGCAAACTGCTCCGCTGTCACTGTCAATACCGCTCGGCACATCCACAGACAGAACATACCGCGCATTCTCATTTATGATCCTTATAACATCATAAGCAATGCCCCGCACGGTCCCTTTTATTCCTGTGCCGAGTATGGCGTCAATAACGATATCTGCAAATCTGATCTTATATTCCAATCCATCAGTATCCATTATTGTCTCTATCGGTATATCCATCCCGCTTACGATATCATAATTTATTTTGGCATCGCCTTTATAATCATTACCTGAAACAAGATAAACATAGACCTTTACTCCCGCCATACTTAAATGTCTCGCTATAGCGAGCCCGTCTCCGCCGTTATTGCCCTTTCCGCAAAACACCGCCACAGTCTTACAGCGCAGATCAAAGTCTTTGTTCAGTTCTTTTACGCACGCGATCGCGGCATTCTCCATAAGAACAATGCTCGGTATCCCGCCTGTCTCATATGCTGCACGGTCGATCTCCCTCATCTCTTCAGCATAGCACGCCTTAAACATAGGTTATCAGATCCTTTCTGCTCAGTCAGTCATCCTATGAACATTTCTTGGATTTGACTTCCAAAGCGATTCCACCATCCTGCCGGTGGGCTCAAACAGCACTATGGTTCTCTCGCCATCGACCGGAACATCTATAAAATATGTGTATCCGTTCGCACTATGCGCACTGTAATCAAGGATCTTCACCCCTTCGGGCGGATTTTTATACACATTATTATGCTCATTGTCATCTATCCTTGCCATGCAGGACGCGGCATGTATATCTATCGTTATAAGATGTTTTCTTCCTTTTTTAGACATTACCTTATCTATATCAAGCTCATTATTTGTAACGATATATTCATACTCTACACTTCTCGTGTTTATAAGCAAAACAGCCCCATACCATAGAAACAGCACAAGCACAAAGCCGATACTGAATGATACCGTTCCCAGCGGATTCTGCTGCTCTGCTGCCGCATTCGCCATTATTAGAGCTACAAAGATCATAAGCGCGAACATCGCTAAAGAGATCACTACTCCTCCCACGATGATTCCGGCAATTATAAGCTTATCCTTAGTGTCTTTCTTCTTCGCAACAAGATATTCCATAAAAACATCCATGTGTTACAACATTCCTTTCCAATCTGTGTTATTCATCACCAACGATCTCTTTTATCTCATCGTAAAGAGCCGACAATGCTCTTCCACGGTGCGAGATCGAATTTTTTTCGTCAGGTTCCGCCTGAGCAAAAGTCTTTTCAAGCTCATCACTGTAAAATATAGGATCATATCCAAATCCATTTTCTCCGATCGGCTCTCGCAGTATCCTGCCATGGACCTCACCCTGGGTGACTACCTCCCTCCCATCGGGAAATATAAACGCTATATTGGTAACAAACTTAGCCTTACGGTTAGTCTTATCCTGCATCTCTAAAAGCAGCTTCTCAATTTTTTCGATATCGGTAGCTCCCGGTCCCGCATACCTCGCACTGTAAACTCCCGGGCGTCCGTCTAAAGCCTCAACACATAATCCGGAATCATCTGCCAATACGCAGTCATCGCAGAGCATAGCGACCGCGCGCGCTTTTATGAGTGCATTCTTTGCAAATGTGTCGCCTGTCTCTTCAACATCGACATCTATGCCCGCATCTTCCTGAGACATTACCGTAAAACCGAGAGGCTCAAATATATGCGCGATCTCAAACACCTTATTCTTATTCTTTGTTGCTACAACAATATTCATATGAACGACACTTCCCTTTATTCTCTTATCTGTCCATCGCCGTAGATTATGTACTTTACAGACGTAAGTGCCTCAAGCCCCATAGGTCCGCGCGCGTGCATCTTCTGAGTGCTGATACCTATCTCTGCTCCGAAACCGAATTCGTTTCCATCAGTGAAACGTGTTGACGCATTCACATAGACAGCTGCCGCGTCGACCTCATTCAGAAATCTCTGCGCATTGCTGTAACTTTCAGTAACAATAGATTCAGAATGCTTTGTATTATACTTATTTATATGCTCTATTGCCTCATCCAGCCCATCAACGATCTTTACGGCTAAGATATAATCATTATACTCCGTATACCAATCATCCTCAGTGGCGTCTTTTACGCCATCGGGATATATCGCTTTCGCAGCCTCGTCGGCACGTATCTCAACCCCTGCTTCCTGCAGCTTCCCGAATATGACCGGAACAAACTCGTCCGCTATATCCTTGTCTATCAAAAGTGTTTCCGCCGCATTGCAAACGGACGGTCTCTGTACCTTTGCGTTCATAACGATATCCGCCGCCATATCAAGATCAGCAGCACCGTCTACATACACGTGACAATTTCCGGCCGCTGTCTCAACCACCGGCACGGTCGCATTCTCAACAACGCTCTTTATGAGTCCCTTGCCGCCACGGGGTATAAGCATATCAACATATCCGTTCATCTTCATAAGAGCGGTAGCGGTCTCACGCGAAGTGTCCTCAATAATATTGAGTGTGCCTTCCGGGATACCGGCCGCATATGCCGCATCCTGCATTATCTTCATCAAAGCGACATTGGAATGTATCGCTTCCTTTCCTCCGCGCAGTATTGTCGCATTCGATGTCTTCAGACAGAGCAACGCCGCATCTACCGTGACATTAGGACGCGCTTCATATATTATCGCTATAACGCCCATAGGCACGCGTCTGCGGCCTATCTGAAGCCCGTTGGGTCGTGTCCACATGCTTGTGACCTCACCGATAGGATCTCTCAGCGCGCGCACCTCCCGCACACCGTCAGCTATGCCTTTGATACGCTCCGGAGTAAGACGGAGCCTGTCCATCATGCTCTTGCGGACACCGTTCTCTTCAGCGCTCTTAAGATCAAGCTCGTTTGCGGCGATCACTTCTTCGGTCCTCTCGATAAGCGCATCGGCTATCGCATCGAGCGCCCTGTCCTTTACTGCTGTTGAGACGCTCAGAAGCTTCTGTGCCGCGTCTCTTGCCAATGTACATTTTTCTATCAATTCACTCATAAAATCTCCGATCCTTTCGAAAAAATGCATCTCTTTAGCGGAGCACAACAAGCTACCGCATCTTCAATTGAGATAATTATAGCACAATCAAAGTTAAAAAGCAATAGAAAGAAGAAAAAATTACAAAGCGAGCGTTTTAAATAAATTATTGCTTTAATTCGTCTAAAAACAACTCATTCATTGTAATATAAACGCACAAATTCATTTCCGATCCACACCTTTTCATAAAGTAGCATATTCAGACAGTCACACACCACCGCTTAAACTATATTATTTTAGGGAACCTCTAAAAATTGATTCCCAATCATAATATTTTGCTATTTCGATTAATTTTTCAAAAATCAAGGCAAGAAATAGCCAAT
>CAJFNT010000098.1 GCA_904395315.1 uncultured Clostridia bacterium | reverse complement strand
TTGCTGTGTCCATTCTATATGTACATTATTGATCGCTACACCTAAAATTTTCAGTACCTTTTTAAACACCTGTGTCACTATCTCACCTCACTTGATTTATAATAATCATTTTATACAACTGTGTATTGTTTTATCTGAGCATCGCACTAAGTTTCACATTATTGCAATATTTACAATTGATTTTCATTTCCTATACTTGAAATTCATAAATTTATAGGCTAGTTTTCCTGAAAAAGCGGATATTTTTTGAATGTATAATATCTCCTTTGAGCATCTTGCGGAAGCAGCCATTGCATTTCACACTCCATTTTTTGTTGACATGGTCTGCAATATCCACATATTTTACCTTTGATAGGGCTATGACAAAACCATATTGACTTCATGATCTCTTCCTGTCGCCAATCAAATATATTACTTTGCATTTCTGTCTCTGTCGTTTCAATAATCGGAAATCTTAAATTACCAAACAACTGTATACACTCCATTGATGATGAATTTCTGTCAATTATATACGCATCTGTGTCATAAATCAATTTTCCAAATTTCTCAATAGCTTCTTTACATCCGCTATATTCTCCATTCGGTTTTTCTATACCTATTTCAATTCCCGGATATAAGTTCTTTGCTAATCTTGCAAGCCAATCATATTGCGACCCTAATTTAACAGATTCTATTATTTTCTCATATGCATTTGTTATCTCTTTATCTTTAGGGATATCCTCGACTTTTATTGTCTCAAGCGGCATAAATTCAGCCTTAGTTTCCGATTTATCAATCAACGTTTTGGTTATTTTTTTCATGGCATTTAATTCATAATTTATACTGTTGCGGCAAGAATCAATTACATAAACCGGTTTAATAGTCACATTTTGTCTTGACAATTCCACTATTCTATATGTTGAATCCCATCCGCCTGTCCAAAGTATTTCGATTTTTCTTCTATCATCACTTTCAAAACGATCCTTAGAAGTCAATGAATCTTTCTTCATAACAATAGCCTCCACTTCGAGATTTTTATTATTAACCCGAAACTACAAGATATAAGTTACATGTCAATACATCTTAGCACATATCTTTAATCTGCGCTCAGTCTATAGTTGCCATCACACTTCAGCACCAACGCATCGTCATGTTCGGGGTAACATTCTCGAGCTACATAGACATAAGCTACCATGAGCTCATCTAACTTATTTATGGCAACATACTCTCTGTCTCTATTTTAAATCTATTTAATCAACATTGTTTTTATCTGTTTCAATTCATCCTTATAAAATATTAAGTTAATTATTCCGCATACTAATAGTGATATCGGAGCGACTTTTAATGCAAATAATACCCACGATACATATGTATACTCTGTTATTGTAAACCAATGTGTTAAATATATCATAATCGCTAATGTTATGCAGTTTATCAACATATGTTTTACAAAATATTTTAATGGTCTATTTAGTATATTTCTAGATAGATACCATGCTAAATATATTGATCTATAAAGCATAGCAATTAACGTCCCGACGGCAACTCCTATAAGTCCGAACTTTATAACTGTCAATACCGAAATAACAATATTTATTATCATCTCAATCCAAGCACTGTTTTGAGTTTGCTTATAATGTCCTGCCGCCAAAACCATTGTATTGTATGGTAATCTGTAACAATACACCATATATGCAAATGATAATAGATAGCCAAATAATGGAGCATTATAATTTGCATCGTTTATTTCTTTTGTGTATACACTAACAAACGGAGCAATCAATATTGCTGTACATCCAAACGCAAACGTTGCGATACAATGCATAATCGTCTCATAAGCAGAAAACGTATCATTCATTAATTTGTCTTCTTTTCTTGCCAACATATTTCCTAACAATGATTGCATACCGTTTGTTAAAGCCATTGTAAACGTTTTTACAGCACTAATAACCATAAAATAAACTGAATATATTGATACATTTTTCAGAGTTGATAGTAGCGTTAATACAACTGTATCTGTAGCTCCTAAAATATAAGCGGCTACATGCTGTGCAAACCCATTCCATTTTTGTTTAATTGGCTCTTCCGTTAATTTTATATGCTTGTTTATATTATAATGTTTCTTTACATATATAGCCATAAGGAGTGGCTGAAGCAGAAATACAATTGAAGTGTTCAATTTTACCAGTTGAATTCCTGCACCCATCATTATGAGTATAATACATGAAATTGTGTTAATAATATACGCAGCACTTTTTATTATTGTTGGTATGTAAATTTTTTGATCGGCTTCAAGCAACAACCTATTTACCATCCCAAAATAATATTGAGCAAAAGTATTAATTGCTATGGCTAAAATTAGCGTGGCAGTATATCCATATCCAAAACCATCAACAGATAATGGGTATATAAAGATTAAACCAATGACATACACTACAAATAAAAATGCCACTCTACTAAAAAACTTTCGGCCAGATGTAAGTATTTTACTTATTTCTTCATTGTTTTTCTCCGCCAATGGTTTGTATAATGTAGACTTTATCACAGCTCCAACGCCAAGATCCATCAACGTTATAAATGATAGAAACTGTGTAATAGATGATACCAGTCCATTAACCTCAGATCCATAATATAGAAGAATCGCCTTGGGTAGTATGAATCCACATATAAATGCAATTATCTCATAACTCAACGATGAAATTGTATTTAAAAATAAATTTTTTTTACGCATATAACACCTCATAGTGCTTAGTATTTCAAACTTTATTTATTGACTTATGCTAACAACATAATTTTACTTTACCATCATATTTATATCAATTAAATTACCTAACTTATAATCCCATTCATCTGGTTCAAAAGGAGTAAAGCCCGATGCAGGATAAAATGTTATCTCACCAAAATAAATATGATTATTAATTACATAAAAATCTATTCTGGAAAAGGCCAAATCTTTTTTGAAATCATCACTATTCTTTGTGGTAATATATTATTTACAAAACAATCCTCTTCTGGTTCTAAACTCTCTAATACTATCTTGTAGTATATGTCCATTTCTAATAACTGTTGCATTCTCAATAGTACTTGGATAGTTATCCATAACTAGAAAATCAATGTATTTTGATATTTCCTTACTAAGAACTTTAGTTACGGTATTTGGATACATAGCAGGTGTGTTATCAACCACATAATGTATTACACCATTGACTTCATATACCGGATTATCTATTGTTGTTGGAAATGATGTTTCTATTTCTAGACTTTTATCACAACTGACATCTATAATTAGTGTACCTTTTTTCATTTTTAATAAATCATCCTTATAGATAATTCTATCACTTCTTAATGTGTCCCACATTATACAATTTACTAACACATCATAATTATACATATTTTTTTTAAACAAATCTTCTAGTTTTCGTCCATATTGATCTACCTTGGCTCCTAAACCATTGAGCATCCTAAGTGCCCCTTTTGCGGTTTGACCATTTCCTAAAACAGCTACTTTGCAATCATAGGGCATTTTTCCACAATATCTAAACGCATGTAAAATCGCTGCTTCACCAGCAATCTCTCTGTTACGATACAAAATATATCTATTGTCCTCATACATTTCTTCCCATGCTATTACAGTATGATTCATCTTCATCGCATACGTTGTAAAATCAACGCCCTGTACTGCATGTGCCCATCCAAATAGTACTTTATTTTCTATTTCCTTTATGTATTCTGCATCTCCTAGTTTTACATCCACAATGACATCACATCTTAAAGCCTCTTCCCTAGACACAATATTACATCCACACTCCATATATTCTTCATCTTCTATGCCTATTGATTTACCATATCCATTTTCAATATACAACCTATTGTGGTTTTTTACATTTTTCTTTATGTCGTTTGGCAATAATGCACGTCTTTTTTCATTATTTTTATGACTAATTACAAAACCTATTTTATTCATAAGATTACATTCTCCTTCAATTTCTTTTATTTATTTAGTATAACCATATCACCAAACATTTTATCAATTTCCGGCATCCGGTTTGCGTCAAAACCACTATCCGGAAAAAGTGTCAATTCTCCAAAATACACATGATCTTCTGTTGAATACAAATCTACACGCACATACGGAAAGCCGACTGATAATTTTTTTGCTATATCAAACATTTCGTCAATGTATGGCGGTTTAGGCAGTGTAAATCCCTCAGGTGCCATTCTCCCTAATTTATTATAACGTTTTAAATTCCATTGCTTATCAAAGAAATAGAATTTTGTATTACCGGTATTTCTACCAATACACATCAATACGCAATCCACTCTTCCATTAAAGCAATAAAATTTATAATCTGTAAAAGAGTTGGAATGATCACTGTCAGTCATATATTTTTCAGCAATAATTTTCCTAGGTACATCCTTGTACGGCCACTCTCTGCCATATTTATAATAATTCTGTTTTAGACCCTTCCTCAAATCCTTCTTTACTTTTTTAATATCAAGCGATGATTTATCCTTGCAAATACACATTCCCAATCCCGAATTATGATTACACTTCAATACAAACTGATCCGGTAGCTTGTCGAAATCTATTTCACTGGGATCATTCCACACTCCGAGCAACGGTATAAGGTATTCTTCACCCAGCTTATCGGCAATGTATTTCCGAACCGCATATTTATCGACCATCATGGTATATTCCGGTTTACGATCATAAAGCTTCAACCATTGCAGCTTTTCATTCAATGTTTGAGGATTTGACAGATCAAGCTTTTTATTCATCTTGAGTCTGTACATCATCTTGAGATAAGCTTTATCAGGCATCCAATCATAAATACGAAATATTGATAAATATAAAGGCCATTTCGAAGGCTCCTGTATTA
Source organism: uncultured Clostridia bacterium (assembly GCA_904395315.1). Taxonomy (GTDB): domain Bacteria; phylum Bacillota; class Clostridia; order UBA1381; family UBA1381; genus Ornithomonoglobus. The sequence goes on along the minus strand of CAJFNT010000098.1, from coordinate 33,000 downwards.
CTCCAATAATTTTTTTTAACATTAACTCACTCTTTTCTTCATTATGTATGTCACTGATATCCATAAAGTTATGAATATATACGTTAATTTACTATAATAATTTACACTGCCAACCAAATTTACAAGAAACACCAGCATCAGAACTAATGATAAATACACTGTACTATTTTTCGTTCTTAGTAGTTTTATGTGATTAATAAGAGTGTATGCAATAACACCATAATACATTGCAACACCAACCACCCCTAAATTAACAAGCTGCTCTATATAGTCATTATGTAAATATACGTATCTACCTGTATACATTCCGTTAACTATCTGTGCATTGTTAAGTCCTATACCGAATATTGGCGTTCTCATAAACTGCTTTATTCCACCTTCTATCATCTTTTGTCGTACGATTGAAGAACTATCTCCCTCGTCTCCGCTTAGTGTTTTTAATAGCCCTTCCATTCTATCGCTTATCGTGCTCATTATAGGCAATTTCATGACAAAATAGACAATGACTGCACAACAGACAATTGTTAAAATAAATTTACCAACCATCTTAGGTATATTCTTTTTTTGAGTGCTCTGTGACAAAATCAACAAAACTCCTATCCCAAGCATTATTGACAACAGAGCTTTTCTGCTCCCTGATCCCATCGCAACAAGAAATGGTATTATCATAACAGGATAAAGTATTGGTTTCTTTTTATAAAATGCATAGTAAAATAATATAACAAGAGCATATGATGCATACAGCCCTAAACTATTTACCTGCCCTACTTCCCCGCCCAGTCGTTCTCCTTCTCTTGATGCCTCTGCATAGAATGACGACAATCCACCGTACGACGCTATAACATAAATAGATGAGACCACACCACCAATCATTATTGTTTTAAAAATCAACTCCACATTTTCTCTATAAACAAAATATGTTGAAAATACTATTGCTATTAAAATTAACTGAAACACTGTAGATGCTCTGTCTAACACAAAATAAGAATTCCACGCCCATAAACTGCTCGCATAGCAATACCCCAAATACAATAGCATTAAAACTAATATTTTAGGAAATGACATTTTTTTAATATTTAATGCAAACGTTAGAATTGCCGCTCCTACACAACCAGCCAATGCCACATATATAAATATATTATATTCCACACTATCATTAAAACAAAATACAAATACTACATACATCACAAAGAAAAAATCAAATATTTTTTCTATCCAATTCTTTTTTTTACTTATCTGCTGCATTTTATCCTCTTTATAAATCATCCCACTAGGCATTACAAACAATTACCATAACTATTAAGATGTGCGCTATTCTGAGTCCTCATTTTTATTACCTTTGCCGGTACGCCTCCTACTATAGCGTACTCAGGAACATCACGTGTCACCACTGCACCTGCTCCAACAATCGCCCCATTACCGATAGTCACCCCTGGTAATATAATAACCCTTCCACCTATCCATACATCGTCACCAATTATGACAGGTTTTATTTTTTGCATCCCTTGCTCATTCATAGGAATATCTGTTCTCGAAAATTCATGATTACTTGTATAAACTATAACTTCCGGTCCCATCATAACATTTTTACCTATCATTGTTCCAGAGCTTATCTGGGAATTGATTCCCAGTCCAGAATTATCTCCAATTTTAACATTCGGCGAGAAGTTCGCACCTCTTTCAATATTAACATTACAGCCACATTGATCAAGAATGAGGTGTCCACACCATCCCCTTATTTTTCTACTAAGATTACCTATTGGTTTTCTATATGATACGGGTAAATACTTTGCAAAAAAAATATAAACGGAATATCCTATTAATTTTTTTAGCTGCACTTAATATACACCTCCAATGGTTTTATGGTAATGCAAAAACCCATTACATCTATATCTAGTTAAATACTATATCTTGAAATTTCTTAGTCACTGACTGTATATCATACCCATTCTCAAAGAAAATGCTTCCTATATTTCTTGATTCATTGCTTTGTGCAATGAACAAACATTTTTCAGCCCATTCCTTTGATGATCGCTTTAATGAGTAGTATGTAACTCTTCCCGTTATATTTGCTTCATCAGTTATTGAATCGGATATAAGGCAAGGTAATCCTGTAGCCTGCGCTTCGATAACAGTATTGGGCATACCCTCAAACAAAGAAGGAAATAAAAATACATCCATTGCCATTAGCAAATTATTCACATCTGAGCGAAGCCCAAGGAATCTAACGTTTCTGCTTATTCCTAATTTATTTACCTTCTCAAGTACTGAATTCTTTAGTTCACCTTCTCCTATCAATAATAAAACTGCATTTGGTTCTATCTTTAAAATCTCATTAAAAACATCTATTAGGAACATATGATTTTTTTGTTCAAAAAATCTACCAATATGACCTACTACAATTTCGTCATTTATTTCAAGATTATTTCTATATTTATTTCTGATATCTTCTGAAAAATTAAACTTCGAGACGTCAAGACCATTATGAAGTATAACGACCTTATCTCGTTTTACCAAACTTTTTCCAAATGTATATTCTGCCGATTTTTTTGACGGAGCAATTTTTACATCAGGAACATGCATCGGTAAAAATTTAAACATTTTATGTAATAATCTTGTAAACAAGCCGGCGCTATCTGCGTTACTTGACCGCATTATCAATTTTTCGGCTCCACCGCTTTTGGCTATCAGCAAGTCAATAACTGAAAGAGAATGTTCATTTACTCTTATAACATACTTATATTCATTATTTTTTATCAAACTCTTTAATGATACAATATATTTTACTATCGACTCTGACTTAGCCGGAATAACATATATCCTTCCACCCATTTCACGGATTTCATTTTGATAATAGTTTTGTTCAGTATTTACACAAAAGTCAAATTGATATTTATTTCTGTCAATATTCCTGTATATTTTCATCAAAAATGTCTCAGCGCCACCGGCATTCATGTTCGCAACAATACATAATAACCTTTTCAAAACTTCATCCTTTCTGGCATTATTTCAAATTATTTATTAATCCATTTAAAGCATTTTCCGGAATAAAACTATTCGCTTTCTCCAATGCAGCTTTTTTGTATTTAATAATATCTTTATTACATCCTAATATCCACAATATAGCCTCTTGCAGATCACTTGCTTCTTCACACGGATAAATTATACCCGTTTCTTTTTGTTCAACCATCAGATCCGCAGAATCCCAACTATGAGCTACTGTAGGAATACCCGCAGCCAACGCATCAATTATTGTCCCCGGGATCCCTTCCGTTTTAAAATGCGTAGGAAACAAAAGTGCGTAGTACTCTTTTAATGTTTCTGTTGTTGTATTGAAATCAACAACGCCCTTATATTTTATATATTTCGGGAATTTATCTTTCAACATTTCAAATCTTTCTCTATATTCTTCATCTATTTGACCATATATGTCCAAACAGCACACTACTCGTCTCATATTCTCATTCACTTTTATTACAGAATCTATCGCATCTTCTATTCCTTTTTCTTTCATTACTCTTGAAAATGTGCATAGCTTATATGGCTCCTTATATTCATGATTTATACTTCGCTCATCCATAATCTTTAATCTTTTACAATTATATAATATCTCAATATTGCTAAACCGTTGCCCTAAAAGATTTTTTTTCATAATTGGAGTTTCAACATATATCCTATAAAATTTCTTTAACAGCCTCTTTACTAATTGATGTTGTTTTAAATAGTCAGGCAACCATCCTCCAATAACAATATAGTGAAGCCTTTTTCTAAAAATTAGATTAAAGAAATACAGCATAGGTGTAAGTATAAGCAACCCATTATGCGCAGGAAGCATTATTATATTATCTGATTCCTGAAAGAATCTAATGCAACTCACCAGAATATCTAAAGCTCTTTTTACACCACCTGCAGTATCTACTTTTAGGACTTTATTTTTTCCAAAATTATTTTCTAACTCGTCTGCAATTATTTTCGTTTTTACAGTTTGACCATCAAACATTTGTTTCCTAAACCCAAAATGACCTATTATACATACCTTATACTTCATCAAAGTCTCCAATACCTCATGCCAGACTTATCAAGATCGGATACCTTAAATATTCCTTTTACGTCGACCAATACTTTTTCACAGTCTTCTCCCGGAGCAAATAGTCTCTTTATATCTGATAAGCTCAATGCCCTATACTCATTATGCGCAACTGCCATAATCACACAATTCACATTCTTAATATCCTCAAGTTTTGTCAACCTCACACCATACTCACGCTTTGCATCTTGTTCACTTGCCCAGCAATCAGCCACAATTGGCTCTATTCCATATTCATTTAAACGCTTAATTATATCATCTACTTTACTATTTCTTATATCAGGACAATTTTCCTTGAATGTCAACCCAAGAATAGCTACCTTTGATTTTTTCGGTGCTTGTCCTGATTCAATCATCTTTTTAATTGCTGCATCGGCAACAAATTTTCCCATACCATCATTGACAATACGTCCATTAAGAATAATTTGACTATGATATCCCAGTTTTTCAGCTTCATATGTGAAGTAATATGGATCAACACCTATACAATGCCCTCCTACCAATCCTGGGCGAAAACCAAGTGCATTCCATTTTGTATTCATGCCATCTACAACTTCATTTGTATCTATATCCATTCGATCAAATATCATTGCAAGCTCATTCATAAATGCAATGTTAATGTCTCGCTGACTGTTTTCGACAACTTTAACCGCCTCTGCCGTTCTTATATTAGAAACGGGATATGTACCCACTTCAATTACAATGTCATATATATTTTTTATTTCTTCTAAAGAATCTTTGTCTATACCTGATACAATTTTATGTATGTTTTCAAGTCGATGCACTTTATCTCCAGGATTAATTCTCTCTGGACTATAGCCTACCTTAAAATCACTACCGCACTTCATTTCTGATTCTCTTTCCAAAATTGGAATACAGATGTCTTCCGTACATCCAGGATATACAGTAGATTCATATACAACAACGCTTCCCTTTGTGAGATTCCTACCTATGATCTCAGAAGCGCTAATGACCGGCGTCAAGTCAGGAGTGTGATCTAGATTTACAGGGGTTGGCACTGCCACTATATGGAATTTAGCTTGACGTAATGACTCTTCATCTGCTGTAAATTCGACATTTGTATTCTTTATAGCCTCATTGCCTACTTCTTTAGTAGGATCTATGCCCGATTTGTACAGATTAATTTTTTCCTTATTAAGATCAAAGCCAATCACATTAATATTTTTTTTGGCAAAAGCAATTGCCATAGGCATTCCCACATATCCCAAACCTATTAATGACAGTTTTTCTTCTCTGTTAACAAGCTTTTGATATAAAGACATTTTAACTCCTCCTAATTTCTTTGAATTCCTTAGAAAACAACTTTATTATTCCTTTTATTGAACCAATTCCATATGTAATGTGGAAAACCGGAAACAATATTATAAGCAACATCACTTCCTTTATTCCCGTTCCACTCTTAATTGAAAATAGAATATCAAGAAAAATATATAACAAAAATTCTGCTCCCAAAAGATGAAGGCATGGTTTTACAAATATTCCCAAGCAACTCAATATTATTATAGATAACACAAAAATCAATGGTATAAAGTGTCGCATTCCCATCGAACCGGGGCACAATTTCATTGTTATTACATTCCACATTCCATTTTTCATCGCCATATCCGCAATACTTTTTATGCTATCACGACAATAATATATAAGGTGAATATCTTCCGCCATGTATATCTTGCCACCATTTTTTCGAATACGATAATTCATTTCATTATCTTGATTTCTTGTTAATCGAACATCGTATCCGCCATAATTATCGAACACTTCTTTTCGGAAAGCGCCAAACGGAACAGTGTCTACGTATCCGCTCCCCCCATTTGTTCTAAACTGTGAATTTCCTACTCCAAACTTCGATGAAAGCATCTTTGCTATTGTATTACCAACAAATCCTTTTCCTTTTGTTTCTGCAATACCCCCCACATTGTCCGCATCTGTTGTATCTAAATAATGTACGCACTTAGAAATATAGTCTTTTGCATAGTCTGCATGTGCATCTAATCGAATAATATACTCTCCGGAAGATTCTTTAATTCCTATATTCATAGCATATGGTACCGTCTTATATGGATTGTTAAGTAACTTAATTAACATAGGATATTTGTCTATATATTCATTAACAATATCTACAGTTCCATCGTTCGAACCACCATCTACAAAAATCCATTCCATGTATTTTAATGGGTAGTCCTGCTTAAGCAAAGATAAAATACACTTTTCGATGTATTTTTCTTCATTATATATTGGCATTACAATCGATATGAATTTATTGTCCATGTCCTACTTTCTGCAACTCTCTTTCAATATATGTTTTTTTCAATCTATCCCTTTTTATTACCGCCAAGACTGTATCTATCATAATCTTCAGATCTCTTACAAAGCTATATTCTTTTATATAACTTAGGTTATATTTCATTTTCTCCGGTAAGACTCTATTGATATATGTATAGTCAACATTTTCAGCTTCACTTAATAATTCATCTTCATCCTTATAATAAATGCTTGCTTCTGATGTGATGCCGGCAGGCAGCAACAATGTTGCCATCATCTCATCACTGTACTTATCCACATATCTCGGTACTTCAGGGCGAGTTCCTACAAAACTCATATCTCCTTTTATGACATTAAATATTTGCGGTAACTCATCAAGTCTTGTTTTTCTAATAAACTTTCCTACCCCTGTTATCCTGCTGTCCTCTTTAGAAGTAACCTGTGCTCCTATGCTTTCTGCATTAACAACCATAGTTCTGAATTTGAATATTCTAAATTTTTTCCCATATGCCGTAACGCGTTCCTGCCTAAACATAACCGGTCCATCTGAATCCATCTTTATCATAATTGATATAATCAGCATAACTGGCATTAATACCACTGCAACTACAATTCCAACTGCCACATCAAAACCTCGTTTTAAAGCAAGCTGTACTCTTTTCTTTTTTAATGCTTCATAGTAAGGCAATATATTTTCACTCTGCATATATTGAGGAAGTTCATTCCATTGTTTAAGCATTGTATACCTCTTTAAACATATCTATTACATATTTGATATCAACCCGTGTCATTTTTGTATTTAACGGCAATGTGATCTCATTTTCAAAGAAAGCTTTCGCATTCGGAAAATCAGCTATATCAAATCCAAGTTTTTTATATGCTGTATGCATCGGAAGAGGTTTATAATGAACATTCGATACAACTCCCCGTTCTGCCATTTTTATTATAAAATTGTCTCTGTATTCACGATCCTTACCGTTCAAGCGCACCATATACAGATGCCCGCTTCCGCTGTGATCACTCCCATAGTGTTCAAGTACGGATATATCCATATCCTTTAATCCGTCATTATACATTTTTATGTATTCTCTTCTCTTATTAAGGATATCTTTATACCGATCAAGCTGTGCAAGCCCCATGGCTGCCGCTATATCAGTCATATTGCACTTATACCATGGTCCGACAATATCGTACTCCCATGCTCCAAGCTGGTTTTTCGCCAACGCGTCCTTTGACTGTCCGTGCAGTGACAGCAGCTGATAATCTTTGTATAATTTATCATTATCTATCCCGTCTATGTTCCGCCACGTGACTGCGCCGCCTTCGGCTGTGGTCAGATTTTTAACGGCATGAAATGAGAATGTCGTAAAATCTGCTCTGTTGCCGCTCATGATCCCGTTTTGCTCCGCACCGAAGCTATGCGCTCCATCAGCTATGACAGCGATCCTCCCTATGGCTTCTTGTTTCTCGTTATTGGGATGAAACAAGCTTTTTTTGCTCTCGACTATATTGAATATTCTGTCATAATCACACATGATGCCGGCTATGTCAACAGGGATTATAGCCTTTGTTTTTGGGGTTATTGCGTTTTCAAGAGCGTCATAATCCATTTCGGTGCTGTCTTTTGACACATCTACCAAAATCGGTGTTGCTCCGACATGTACTATAGGGCTGCATGATGCTGTATATGTATAAGCCGAAGTAATGACCTCGTCGCCTTCCCCTATTCCCAATTCGCGAAGCGTCATTTCAAGACAAGCTGTTGCTGAGTTTAAACATACCGCCTTATCTGTTCCGCAGTATGCCGCAATACGCTTTTCAAACTCCTTCGTCTTTGGCCCGGTCGTTATCCAGCCGGACTTAATCGCTTCGATTACCTCTTCAATTTCCGCTTCTGTCATATCCGGCGGCGAAAACGGTATATTTCTCATAAATTACATCCCCACCTCAAATGAATAATTTTGATCATGGAGCGGCTGCTGACGTTTGCTGCAGATGAATACTGCCAGATCTTCATCCTCACCGATAAGCCTTAGCTTTTTATCTGCTCCGTATCTCTCCTCAAGTTCACGCAGTGTTGTTTCTTGAGCGATAGATATTTTTTTGCTCATACCCACTCCAGACATCTCCTTTTATAAAGTTTTGCAACTTCGGTAATGCATCATTTTATGTTATTAATGAGTGCGCTTTTGCATCACTTGTTTAAATAGATTTTGTGTGCTTTATCAAATTAATAATTTAATGGGTGGGATATACGACTGCTCGAATGAGCGTAACGCTGAATTTAAAATTTTCCATAACAAAAAACCGCGCTCGTATCGCACCCGTTTTCTTTTTTCCATCCCCCATTGATCTTGTTCATATTCTGTACATATGATATGATAACATAAATATATTAAAATTTCAAGTTTTTTTAAAAATTTTTTACATTGCTTGTTTTTATTTGTCAACTTATATAATCATCAATCATATCTATTAATAAAAATATGTCACTTTTTTCTGCGATATCGAATTTATATACATCCATTATTCATTATATGTTACATATTCGACCATAATATAACAAATTATACAGTAAAATGCATTTAAAAAGCTGCTGCCAAACGGCATATGCGGCATAGATCTTTACCCGACCTAATTGCCTGTGCATATATGCGTTCAGCAGCAGCTTATTTATTGTTTTAAGTTTTTAACGCGTGATATATACCGTCTCGCTTTGGGCATCCCACTCGACACTGCATCCGAGAGCCTCAGCCACGATCCTTGCAGGGATCATTGTGTGATCTTCTACAATGACCGCCGGGCTTTCCGCTGTCAATACATTCACGGAACCGTCCGTCCCGAATATCATGACAGCCGCGCTGTCTATCGTAAGCAGTACTTCAACACCATCCTTTTCGGCTGTTACGGTACGTGTTGCCTCGTCCCACTCGACATCCGCTCCGAGGGCTTCAAAAATACTGCGCATCGGCACCATGGTTATATCATCATCCGATATATACGGCTCGACCGGCGCCTCTAAAACAGCTCCGTCTATCATTATCGTTACCGTATTGGATCCACCGCCGATTATTGTATCGTAAAGATCAGCATTCTCGCTTATCTGCTCACCGTTACCGGCAGTAAACCACAAACCATCATTATACCATTTATCAAAGATATCCGCATAGCCTCTTATATCCTCAACAGTTGTGGACTTTATCTCGTTTATAAGCAGATCATAATATTCATTGTCCAACCCGCTCATATACGCGTCAGCCGCCCAATATGCATCCGCAAGCTCGCCGTGCGGTTTTATATATGAAGAATACGTGCTCTTTATATAATTATCCACATCCTCCTGAGTGATATTTCCGCTTCTCAAAAATTCGGCCAATCCGCTGTATTCCTCAAAAGTAGCCCTTATCTCGGGATCACGATATGAAACTATCGTAAATCCCGCTCCGGAGGATACCAGCGAGCCGTAAGCATTATGCTTATTCCTAAGCTGCGGCGTCAAATATGCATCGTTTATCAGAGCCAGCAACACATCCACCTTTCCGTTATACTCTGTTCCGGCTTTATCATACGGGATATAGATACCATTATAATTCACCGTAGAATCTATAGGCAATGCCATGTTTTCATACGGTATCATCAATGAACTGTAATCAATATCGGTTTTTTCCAAAGCGGGGATATCAGCAAAAAACGCCTCTGCCGTCTCACGGTTTTTCGCTATATTCTCTTTTGTTCCCGAATATACAACCACCGCTCCCGTCTTATTATACAACTTCTTTCTGACATTGTCGAGAGCCGTTATTACCGACGTGGGATCCGACTCCAATTTTTCAAGAACTTCCTCCATAAAATCGAGTGCGCTGATCCCATGTGTTGCCTCCTCATACGCCGCGCTCGGCGTGCCCGCCGCCTCTGCATGCATCGCAAGCGCAGTGTACGCGTTTGCGTTTACATTAGCGTTCGTAGAATTTATCATAAATCCTATAAGCTGTTTTAACTGCTCGGTGCTGCTCAGATCAGTGCCGAATATCACTTCATCTGCCAAGCTGTATATTTCACTTGCGTTTTCAGGGAATCCGGTCCATTTAAAGATAAAATACGGTGTGAATCCGTCAGAGCTGTCATCCGAAACAGTCATTATATCCGTTCCGCAGCTGCTGCAGTAATTCATCGCCTCCATAGAAAGCGATTCTGCCGTATTGTGCTTATCGGTGCCCATACTGAACAACAGCGAGTTATACAGCACAAGATAATCCAATTCCTCCTCGCTGAAATCGGACACATCAAACATTATCCGGCCCTGACCTATCCCATCCAGTCCTATCTCCGATGATATGAACCTTATTCTGCTCTCCGATGTTTCGTCCGTTATAGTATAGTCTTTCATTGTTTCTGTCAGATCTCCGACATCCACGCAGTTGATCTGATCTATAAACTGTGCATCCTGCTCGTCATTTCCCGCTTCAGCACTGTTTTTATATTCATTTGTCGCTTCTACGATAGCATTGATCTCTTCATCAGACATTGAAGCTTTCTTTTCAGCTAAAGAGTTTCTAAGCGCTTGGGCATTCTCCTCGAGCAATCCAGCTTTAGGAACCGTTATCGTGACCGAACTGCGTGAATCTCCGCTGAGATATTCATCAATAACGCCGCTGTATTCATAGTTTGCCTCGTCAAGCGACATATCCTGCATATCAAAATAGTAATACGGATCACCTGTAGGTCCCCACAGCGAAGCGGCATTTACCGATACTCCAACGCCTATATCTCCGGCGTCGAGCGCAGTCAATGTTGAAAGTCTTATCTGCGCCGAAAGCATATCTTTCAGACCGCTGTCCATTTCGCCGCTTTCCGCTATAGCAGTATTCACTATCTCTATAAATATATCCTTATCCTCAGGATCCACATTCTGAGCCACAAATATCAGCGCCGGTTCTGCTCCCTGCGTATCTATACTGCATCCCACTACCGCCTCCGGCAGGAAGATATCGGCTAATTCCGTAAGCGTAGACGAACTCATAGAGTAGCAAAACCCGGTAAGAGCAACCAGATCTTTCGCGTCAGCATCCTTACACTCAAACGCATAATATATGGTAGATCCGTTCTCTGTTTTGGTATCCGCTGATACAGGGAACTCATATGTCTGCTCTGTATACATGGGCGCATCATCGCTCACACTCAGATCGATATCTATTTCCTTTTTATCATATCTTGAAAAATATGAATCAAGCAGCTGCAGAAACGGCTCATAGTCAAGATCTCCGTATAAGTATGTCAGAGAGTTAGACGGATGATAATATTCACTGTGATACTCTATCATGTCCTCATTCGTAAGCTCCGGTATCGCCGCCGGCTCTCCGCCGGGATTGTTCGCTGTAGGGCTTCCCGGAAACATAGTGCGCTTATAATTGTAATATGAAGCATTGTTCAGATCGTTTACCATGCCCTGCATTTCACTATACACCGTTCCCGAAAGCGTCAGCTCGCTTTCAGGCGATTCAAGCTCATAATGCCAAGCTTCCCGATCCTTTATCGACGGATCGGAATATATAAGTGTTTCAAATACTCCGCTCAGATAATAATCTGCAAGATTATAAAGCTGCTCCTCCGAAAGCGACGACATCATATAATTTGTATTGTTCTGATTGGTTGTCGCATTCATAAATGTACAATACGTCTGTGACATCAGTTTCAACGCCAATGTCGAAGACGGATATTTCTCGCTTCCGGACAATGCCGAATGTTCAAACACATGAGTAAGTCCGGTGTCATCATAAGACGGAGTTCTGAACGATATCTGAAAAGCACGGTTTATATCGTCATTTGCAACATACAGCACCTGCGCGCCCGTCTTTTCATGCTCAAATGTTATCAATTCAGAATCAAGGATCTCAGACTCCCTTACATCTGTTACCTTGAATCCGCTCGTTTCATATCCCACCTCAGGGATCCCTTCATCTGCCGATACGGTAAATCCATAACCGGAGACCATCACAACTGCCAGCATAGCAGTTACAGCTCTTCTTAGTCCCATAATTTCGCTTCCCTTTCTTTATTTATGTATAACCGCAAAGTGTCTTCCGCGATTTGTCCCAAATCATACCGTGACCGACATAAGCATACAAACCAATATCAGTCCGGCTCCTACAGTAAAAAATGTGCATATCAGCGCTATCATACGCAACGCAGTATAAACCGGTCCCAAGTCTTCGCCGGGCTTTACTTTGCTGCCGTAAATAGTGAAAAATTCCTTGTTACCTTCATCATCGATCACATCAAACAGCGATGCAGCATACGGGCTCCTTTTCATCTGTTCGCGCCTTCTTTCACGTTCGAACTCCATATGCTTTTTCATTTCTTTTTTCGCATTCATCCCTACTTGAATGACCATAGACCACATAAACGCGCTCAATCCGAGAGCGCCTCCGAGACAAAGGCATACGATCTTAGTGACATATTCCGTTTCTGTGCCATGAACATATGCATATGTCATAAACCGCCCGGCAAAATACACTGCCAAAAACACCAGACCGCCAATAATAACGGATATTGATACTGTTTGAAGCATTATTCGAGTCCTGCTCATTGCTCATCCTCCACTTGCCGCGCCTGCAGCGCAAACATTATAACTGTCCTAAAAAATCGCCGTTCCTTATCATAACTCCAACTTATTTTTCCGCCGCAGCTTTTAAGCGAATTTTCAACGCTCTTCATTCCCACGCCGTGCAATTCCCCATTATTCTTTTGTGTTATAAGACTTCCATTAAAAGTCTCCGGCGGGATATCACAGTTATTTTCGATCTTTACCACAGTAAAAGCTCCATTCAATATGCTGAGGTCAATAAATATATTTTTCTCTTCCGACCTCATACAGCTTTCCATTGCATTGTTGATAATATTCGAAAATATCGCCACCGTTTCCAACTCGGGGATCATATCCAGCTTCGCTCCGCCCGAACTGATAAAAAGCTCTATACCGTTCTCATGACATTCTTTTATTTTACGGTTTAAAAGTATATTCAATACCTTGTTATCGGTATACTCGGTATAATTAAGCTCTCTTCCTAACGACTCTAGCTTTCCCGCAAATTTTTTGGCCTCACTTCCTCCGTCCTTGATAAGCGCCTGCAGAGTGATAAGCTGTTCTTTTATATCATGCCTCATTATACGCGTACTCTCATATTTTTCAGAAAGCAGCTTGTAGCTTTCAAGCTCAGCATAATGCTTTTCGTTTTCATTTATCACTTTCTGCATTTCTCTTGCGCGAAGAACGATTATCTCCCACGCGGCAAATGACGCAATATTTATAACAATAAGCATAAGATATATGATCATATATACTCTATTTGAAAACAGTCCCTCGAAAGTTATGACCGCAATAACCGCGCTCAATGCGTGTACTGTTATATTGAACGGCGAATAGCTGTTATCAGATACCCTTATTTCCCGCGTAAGACTTCTGAAAACAGTAAGTCCGAGCGCATATATTATTCTGCTCTTTATCAAAAATTTTACACTCTGCCCGAAAACCATCAGAAAACTTATATCGCGTTCGGAAAATATCACAATAAGTTCACTTACGAACAAGAGAACAGAAAATATGATCCCATGCAATATTATCTTTATAATCGTCAATCTACAGCATACGCCAAGAACAACTGTATTTACACATGTGAACACTATATAAAACAAAACCGCGCTGGCAAACACGCCAGATGTCCACACGGCAAGGTATCCTATTATGGCAAAGATCACGCATGTTCCGCGGTGTGTTTTTAAAGTGTACGTTGTATTGATGAACAATATCATAAAAAAGCATTCTACCAATGTTCCTATGCCAAAACATATATCATTCATATATGATCACCCGCCCAACATATGAACCTACGTGAAAAAGCGCTGTAATACCGCTTTGACATATACGCGGTATACTCTATCTCTCCGCAGCGGCAGACAACATTGCTTTTATCATATCTTACCACATAATTCATATTAATGCAATAACTTGCATGTGATCTGCAGAAAAATTCGGCAGGAAGCCGCATTACCACATTTTTGAACGGCTCCTTTACAGCCACTATTCCGCTTTTAGTGACCAGTCTTGTTGACTTATTCTCAGCATACGCATAAATTATCTCACCGACCGGCACACGCGCAAGTTTTCCTTCGATCATCACCTGCAGATATTTATCAGCGTTCCTAAGCTCCACGAGCGCTGATTCTATCCCATATACGAGCCTTTGCTTATTTATCGGCTTTATCCAAAAACGAAACGCGTGCTTATTCAGCGCTTCATCCATGTATCCCTCATGATTGGTCACAAAGAAGATCAACGCGCCGCTGTTTTGCTTATGTATCATCTCTGCCGCCTCTATGCCGCTCATACTTTTCATTTCAACATCGAGGAATATGATCTCATATTTTTCTTTCACGGATATCAGTTCAGCCGGATCCGTAAAACATTCTGCTTCACAGTCAATACCCATTTCAGATGCTGTTTCCGTGATCAATGCGCATTCATCTTTCAAGCAAAGTTCATCATCATCACAAACCGCTATACGCATTTTTATCTCCCCTTGAAATACTTATTTTTCAACATCCGTCAGGATTTCCTTGACAGACGCGGCCAGCCCCGCCATACCCTGTATATTTGAAGGAATAATAAGCTTGGTCGCCTTACCGTCCGCCACCTTTTCAAATGCCTCAAGAGATTTTATTGCAAGATATCCTTCCGATGGCTTAGCATCATTTATACGCTTTATCCCTTCCGCAACAGCTGTCTGTATCTTTACTATAGCCTCCGCCTTACCTTCAGACTCACGTATTGCGGCCTGCTTCTTTGCCTCAGCCCGCAATATCGCGCTCTCTTTTTCGCCCTCGGCTACAAGTATAGCACTGGTCTTCTCACCCTCAGCGCGAAGTATGCTCTCACGTCTCTCACGTTCCGCTCTCATCTGACGTTCCATTGCATTTTGTATCTCAGCCGGCGGAATGATATTCTTTATTTCCACTCTGTTTATCTTTATTCCCCATGGATCGGTAGCCTCGTCAAGGACGGAACGCATCTGAGTATTTATTGTATCACGTGATGTGAGCGTCTCATCCAGCTCAAGATCTCCTATTATGTTTCTCAATGTGGTAGCTGTAAGATTTTCTATTGCCATCATCGGCTTTTCAACACCGTATGCATACAGCTTTGGATCCGTTATCTGATAAAATACTACTGTGTCTATTTGAATTGCCACATTATCTTCTGTTATAACAGAATGCGGTTTGAAATCCACCACCTGCTCTTTCAGATTGACTTTTCTTGCTACCCTATCGATAAACGGGATCTTGAAATGTATACCGACTTCCCAGGTCATATGATATCCGCCCAATCTTTCTATTATGTACGCATGTGTCTGCTGTACGATCCTTATATTAAGTATCAGCACTATCACTACGACCAGTATCAACGCAAATACAAAATAAATCATATATATCCCCTTTCTTTGTCAATAAATATTATCCCTTTGTCTGTTGTTTTACTATGAGCTTTACACCCTCTATACGCCCGATCTCTGCTATCTCTCCCGCCTCTATTATCTCATCTTTTTCACTGCGTACCGTCCATGTCATTCCATTGACCTTACCCTGGCCGGTACCTCTTACATTGTTTACCTCCTCTGTGATAAGAATATTTTTCCCGATCAGGCTGTCCGCGTTGCTTTTGAAGTCCTGTTTCTTTATAAGCTTCAGTGAAACCGGTCTCAGCAAGAGAAGCAGCACCACCGATATCAGTAAAAATACCGCCATCTGAACATAAAAATCAACTCCACACATCGAAGCTATCATTCCGCCTATAGCTCCGATAACAAACCAGATCGATATGAGCTGATATGTCGCCGCTTCAAGAATAATAAA
Organism: uncultured Clostridia bacterium; assembly: GCA_904395315.1. GTDB lineage: Bacteria > Bacillota > Clostridia > UBA1381 > UBA1381 > Ornithomonoglobus. Next base: position 16,724 of record CAJFNT010000098.1, on the reverse strand, counting down.
CGCCACTATCCCCGCGAGCCATATTATTTCCATATCGGGCATTTTCCTCACCTCCATCAAATTGTTTTCTCATACTTAGATAATACCATACCGCCGCAGCTTTTTCAATAATAAAATACCAATCGGGCTTAAATAGCATACCAAGTGGATACTAAAAAAGCTGCGGATGCCTAAACACATCCGCAGCACAGATCCTTAAATCTATTATTTTATTACTATTGTGTCAAGCAGCTGGCAAAGATCACCCATATTCTTTATTACGTAATCAGCGCCGCAGTCTTCATAAACACGGCGCACACGCTCGCACTCAATCTCCTTTTTCTCATCGGATAACGCTTCATATTCTTCAGCGTTTAATCCCATGACCGAACTACCCTCAATAATTCCTATTGAGATCATTCCCGCATTTTTTCCTTCCCTAATATCTGCCGCGGTATCACCCACTTTAACAGCGGCACGAACAGAACTCACCTTAAGCGCTTCAAGATTTTTAAAGATCATGAATGGATAAGGTCTTCCCATATTTCCGGTCGAATTAGCACTGAACCATGCATCCGGTTCATATCCACGCTTCTTTGCCTCCGGCACAACAATATCCATCATCTCATCTGTATATCCCGTGGTAGATCCTATTTTTATACCACGCATCCTGAGCTCAGCTACAGTTTCAATAACATACGGCTTGGGCTCCGAATACTGATACAATATATCCATTATCGAAGTTTCGCTTTTTTGATATACCGCATCTACATCTTCCTTTGTCCACATCTTTCCGTGAACTCTTTTCCACTCTTCGGTAATTCGATCCATTTGCATCATTGTATGTATATGGTCCCACTTCAGCATGCCCATAGGTGCTCTTACCTCATCGACTGTCGGTTCGATCCCAAACGCCTTGAACGCCTCAATAAATGCCCTTACCGGAGCAAAACAGCCGTAGTCTACGGTCGTGCCTGCCCAATCAAAAATAACCGCCTCTATCTTACTCACGATACACCTCTCCTATACTTTTATATTGTTTTTAGATATTCCTCAAATATCCCGCAGAGCTTTTCAATATCTTCCTTGTATATTTCTCCGATATTACCTATTCTGAAAGTGTCCGCTTCTGTAACTTTACCGGGATATATTGCGTATCCACGCTCTTTTATATATTCATACATGTCTTCAAAACTGAAGTTTTTGCCTTCCGGATAAAAGAACGTAGTTATTATCGGACTCTGATGCTCTCTGTCTATATATGTTTTGAATCCCATTTCATTCATTTTGTCTATAAGCATTCTGTTATTTTCAGAATATCGCTTATTTCTTGCGGAAATACCGCCTTCTTCTTCAAGCTCCTCCATAGCCTTAGCAAAAGCAAGCACAACATGCGTCGGAGAAGTGAAACGCCATTTTCCATCCTTCTCCATGCCTTTCCACTGATCGTACAGATCCAGCGAAAGACTTCTTGCCTGACCCTCGCATTTATTAAGCGCGCTTTTGCGGCAGATTATAAATGAAAATCCAGGCACACCCTGTATGCACTTATTTGCAGAGCTGATTATAAAATCGATTCCCAGCTCACCCACCGGTATCTCCACACCGCCGAAGCTTGACATCGCGTCTAATATGAATGTGCGTCCGAGTGATTTAACAGTCTCCGCAACAGACTTTATATCGTTAAGAATACCTGATGTCGTCTCGCAATGCACCATTGCCGCATGTGTTATCTTGGAATCGGACTCTATTATACCTCTTATCGCTTCCGCATCCGGAGTTTGATTATAATGACATCTGTATATAGTATAATCCAATCCGGCGTGTTTAGCTATATCCTCCATCCTCTCTCCATATGCCCCATTTGCGATGATAAGTATCTTATCGTCCTTTCCGACCGAGCTTGTAAGAACAGACTCGACACCAAACGTTCCGCTGCCCTGCATAAGCACAGCAGTATATTCCTCCGACGAAACATGCGCAAGCTCCAGAAGACCTTTGCGTATCTTTTGCGTTATCTGCTTATAGTCATTATCCCATGTGCAGTGATCTACTAACATTTCTCTTTTTACCGTTTCCGTCGTAGTAAGAGGTCCCGGTGTAAGCAATTTGTAATTAACCATTTTATTTATCCCTTTCATTTATGAAAATATGAAAATTTTATACGCCTGCAGACAGATATACCGCAGGCGTATAATAAGCGATAGTTTAAAGCAATTAAAGCATGAGCAGCATTCTTACTGTATAGCAGCCTTCGCATTCTCGGATATCTCCTGATGCTTCTCAAGAAGATCTACGGTAAGCGGCTCCGGGAATGTCTTCGAGTTAGACGACATAGCATTAGCGTCTGCCGTTTCTCCTTCATAGAGCGGAAGCGGATATGTATTCATAAGATCAGGTCTTCCTTTTTCGATTATACACTGTACCATCTCCATTGCAAGCGGATTTGTTTCGTCACCGTGATCGACTACGGCAAGTCCTTCTTTAAGCGTATAATTGCCTTCCGCCGGATCCACATAATCTATAGGAAGTCCTTCAGCCTTATCAGCCACTGCCTGGTGTCTCAGACCGAATCCTATAGCAACCTCACCGGCACGTACCTTCTTTATCGGACCAGAACCAGACTGCTCAAGATGAGCACCAGCATTTCTGTATATATCCGTAAGTATCGTCTCTGTCTCCTCCTCTCCGTAATTGTCAACGAGTGACTGGATCATGAGCCACGCCGTCGATGAGCCCGCGATATCAACAACAGAAATGAATCCATTGTACTCCGGTTTTGCCAGATCCTTTACCGATGTCGGCATCTCAAGATTATTCGCTGCCAAAACTTCAGTGTTGATTATAAGCGCACCCTGGTTTCCAAGGAACGGTGCATAAAATGAAGGATTATCATCTATAGTATTAACATCAAAAGTAAGATCTACAAACATATCGTTTTGATCCTCGGCACTGTCAAGATAATATGTACTCATCGTAACAACGTCCGCCTCTATATTCTTACCCTCAGCAAGAAGCTTGCCGCCGAGCTCCGAAGTTCCAAAGCTCTGGAATATGTACTTGCCTGAATAACCATTCTCATCAAGTGTCTTTTTCATTGATTCTACCGCTTCATCATCCGCATTAGAATAGATCACCACCTGCTCTTCAGCTTCGCTGCCGGTGCATCCAGCCATACAGCCTATTGAGACAGCCGCAGCCATAAAGGCACATAAAAATTTCTTCAGTTTGATTGATTTCATCTTTCCTTACCCCATTTACTTATTTTTTTTATTTATAAAGAGATATGTTACCCCTTTAATAACAAGATTAGTTATAAGTATCAATATCGACAGCACGAATATCTCATTGAAATTCGAGAAATGCTGCAGCTCTTTGATCTTTGCCGTGATCACCATAGTCCTTGCTCCGGCAATAAAGATCACCGCGCTGACCGTTACCATAGCATTGATAAAGTAATATCCGAACACCTCAACTATAGTTGATAATGAATTCGGTATTATAATACGCACAACTGTTTTAAACCAATTGTCACCCATGAGCTTCGCCGTGGTCTCCCATGACGAATTCAGCTTCTCCAATCCATTCTTCATCATTATATATGGTGAAGAGAAGAAATGGATTATATTACATACTATTATTATAAAGAACGTATTCTGTATCGGTGTTCCTGAGAATGTAAGCAGATACGCAACACCGAGCACCATACCCGGAATAGTATTTGTAACAAGTGAAATACTGTCAAATACTCGTCCGAACCGTTTATTAAGCCCGTTTCTGGCAGATATCACCGCGGCTCCGAATACTATGACCGTTCCGAACACGGCTGTAAGTAATGCAGTAAAAAGTGAATTTCCGAATACCCCCATAAGCGCCGGATCATTCAATATCTTTGACGCATGCTCAAATGACGGGACCAGCCTGTAAGGCCACTGATCGACAAACGGAACAACAAAGATCACAGCAAATATCGACATCATTAAAATGATTATAATAAGCGATATTGCACCTAACACAATATCTCTCGTTTTGTTCTTCTCAAGATCGATCGTAGATATTTTATTATATCTTACATTGAACCGTTCCAAATATGTCAGCAGTATTATACTCACTACAGACGGAAGCAACATAGTTATAGCGACCGCAGAACCAGTATGAAAATTAGGGAGGCTTCCCAGCATTTCATTGTACAACAGGTTTGCGACCAGATCCATATTTCCGCCTACCGATGTCGGTATACCGTAATCCGTAAAGCTAAGCGTAAAGCTTTGTATGAACGACGCCGCAAACGTTCCGAGAAGAGGTGATATAACAGTTGTCATGAAACAGCGCATCTTACTGTCACCCATAGCGCGTGACACGATCATGAACTTCTTATCTATGTACTGCATAGTATTATCCAATAACATAAACGCTATCGGAAGAGTATATATCACATATCCTATCATAAGCCCCGGCACACCATATATATCAAAAAACTGATGTCCACCGAAAAGCATCGTTATCAGTCCCTGCTTTCCAAATGAATATATTATCGCAAATCCATAAGTTATGGTTGGCAGAAACATCGGCACGACCGCCAAGACCTTTATTATTTTCTTTACCGTTTTATTGACATTTGTATAATTCACCGTATATGCAAGTATAAATGCCAAAATTGTTGTGAGAAGACCCGCGGCAGCTGAAACAAGTATACTGTTTCTAAATGCTGCACCAAAATTTTTTCTTGAAAGTATATCTGCATAATTTGCAATTGAGACACCGCCGTCGCCTGTCATTGACTCACAAAATATCATCACCATCGGCGCAAGCAAAAATACAGCAAACATTGCCGCAACAATGACAAAAATCACTTTCAGCGGAATACTCTTTCTATTTATGACCTGTGCCAATATGATCACGCTCCCTCAGCCGCACGCAAAGGTTCTCTCGCGTCACTGAACAACTTAAAGATATTATCCCTCTTTATCTCAAGCTGCCGCAGAATAAATTCTTTTACAAAGTCATCGCTTGGCATGCTTATTATTTCTTCTGGCTCACCATATTGCGATATCTTCCCCTTATTAAGGATCATGACCTTGTCCGAAAGACTTAGTGCCTCCTCAGGATCATGAGTAACTATTATCGTGGTAAGATTAAATTCTTTTGCAATGGTTTTTATACGATCTTTTATCGACTCCTTTATAACACCGTCAAGAGCGCTCAACGGCTCATCTAAAAGAAGGATTTTGGGCTTCATAACAAGCGTTCTTGCCAAAGCAACTCTCTGTTTCTGTCCGCCCGAAAGTTGTTCTATTTTTTTATTAAGATGTTCCTTAAGTCCCAAAAGCTCTATAAGATCGTCTACTTCTTCTTTTGTTGATATATCAGGCTTATTACGAAGCCCATATATTATATTCTGATAAGCATTTAGATTCGGAAATAACGCATAGTCCTGAAACACAATATTAAATCCTCTGTCTTCCATAGAAGTAGCGGTTATATCTTCACCATCAAAAATAATTTTTCCGGAATCACTTTCAGTGATACCGAGAATGATATTTAAAAGTGTGGTCTTTCCGCTTCCAGACGATCCGAGTATTGAAACGATCTCGCCGTCATTTATGGCTAAGTCTATTCCATCAAGCACAGTTACGCCATCATATGATTTTTTTATACCTTTTAAGTCCAGCATATTAACCTCCGTAAAATGTTGATTTGCTGTCCACACACAGAACCACTCTGCGGCTTTACAGTATTGATCATCTTGTTTTCAAACATAATCTTATTATAATTTGCTTATGTAAAGTTTTCAATCTGCCCATTGTAAATTCAAGATTCGTAAAGTTTCTCAGAATAATGTAAATCAAATGTAATCATTGCAAAATAGAACAAAAAAAGACGCATCATACGAAATTCATCAATAGATGCGTCTGCAATAACTATATACATATTTTTTCAATAAATCTTTTTATTAAATCAGCAGAGTCATTTCTCAAAATCAATTCGCGTTATAATCCAAAAATATTCATCAGATTACCGCTTGCAACCAATCCTGCGAACACAATAGAAACCATACTAAGCAATTTGATAAGTATATTCACCGACGGTCCTGACGTGTCCTTGAACGGATCGCCCACGGTATCACCCACTACCGCCGCCTTGTGGTTCTTGCTATTCTTTCCTCCAAAATGCCCGGCTTCGATATATTTCTTTGCGTTATCCCATGCGCCTCCCGAATTCGCCATCATCACCGCAAGGGCAAATCCGCAAATAAGAGCTCCCGCAAGCATTCCGACAACCCCATCAGGACCAAGGATAAATCCTACAGCAAGCGGTGCTATTATTCCAAGAGCTGCCGGTAAGATCATCTCTCTAAGCGCAGACTTCGTACATATATCTACACAAGCACGATAGTCAGCCTCCGCCTTTCCCTCCATAAGTCCTTTTATCTCTTTAAATTGTCTTCTTACCTCTACAACTATCTGCTGAGCTGACCGACCTACCGCTTTCATTGTAAGAGCGCTGAACAAGAATGGGAGCATCGCCCCAATAAACAGACCTATGAGCACAGCCGGATTTGTTACCTTCAAATCCATATTATCTGCTCCTATGCTGTCTACATATGTGAGTATAAGCGCAAGCGCCGTCAAAGCTGCGGAGCCTATAGCAAATCCTTTTCCTGTAGCCGCAGTAGTATTTCCGAGTGAATCAAGAGCGTCTGTACGCTCTCTGACCTTATGTTCAAGTCCAGCCATTTCCGCAATACCGCCGGCGTTATCCGCTACAGGACCATATGCGTCTGTAGCAAGCGTTATCCCGAGCGTGGAGAGCATACCCACTGCTGCAAGAGCAACACCGTAAAGCCCTGTCTCAGCACTTGATATCCCCCCTGCCACAAAATAGCTCACAAGCACAGCAGCTCCTATAATTATCACAGGTATAGCAGTCGATGCCATTCCGAGTGATATACCGTTTATTATTATCGTTGCCGATCCAGTCTCAGATGCCTCCGACAGTTTTTGTGTCGGTTTATATGAATCAGATGTATAATACTCTGTAAAATACCCTATCAATACACCTGCAAGCAGTCCTGAAATTACAGACGCCAACAGTCCTTTGTTTTCAGGCATCATTGTAAATATCAGTATCGCCGCACCGACAGCAGAGAGAACAGAGGCCGCATATGTTCCTTTCCTTAATGAACCGAGCAGCATCTTTTGTGTTGCTCCCTCCTTGGTACTTACCAAGAATGTTCCTATTATTGAAGCTATAATACCTATAGCCGCAATAAGCAAAGGAAGCATCACAGCGGCTGATACAGTATCACTTCCGAAAGCACTTACAGCCAAAGCGGCGCATGATACGATAGAACCAACATAGCTCTCGTACAAATCCGCTCCCATACCTGCAACATCACCGACATTGTCACCGACATTATCGGCAATAACAGCCGGATTTCTCGGATCATCCTCCGGGATCCCAGCTTCCACTTTACCGACAAGATCCGCACCCACATCAGCTGCTTTTGTGAATATTCCTCCTCCCACTCTGGCAAACAACGCCATAGACGATGCTCCCATACCATACGTTAACAGTACCTGCATAAGCTCCGCGTCACCGAGTCCAGCTATGAAATGCATTATCATATACCATACAACTATATTAAAAAGTCCCAATCCAACTACAGTTAGTCCCATTACAGTTCCGGATGCAAATGCAGTTTTAAGCCCCTTATTGAGACTCTCACGCGCACAATTTGCAGTTCTCGAATTGGCATATGTCGCTATTTTCATGCCAACATAACCTGCCAGCGCTGAAAAGAATCCTCCGGTTACAAATGCAAAAGGCGCAAACCATGACATCGAACCAACAGCCGCAAGAATTATAAATATCACAAACAGTACCGCAAAAAACACCGCCACGGTTTTGTATTGCCTGCTCAAATACGTCATCGCACCGCGTCTGATCTTCTCTGCTATCGCTGCCATCTGTTCCGTTCCCTCCGGTTTTTTCTTTACACCATAGAAGTTTACAAGCGCGAAAACTATCGCGCAGACCGCACACAATAGCGCGGCAGCCGTTGCTGTTACCAATAACATAATATTCCCTCCCGTAAAAATACTTTGACGTCAGACTGTATGCCATTTTCCGTTCCATCACGAGATCACCCGTTCTAACTTAATTCTAAATTTTATTTTTCCTTTTGTCAAGCAATTATATTACAAGTCCACAGTATTTTGAACAAAAATGACGTGCAAAAAACAAAAAATATTTATAATTGATTAACTTTTTATTATTTAATTGTAACAAATTTTTTTTGATATATCGACATATCAGTGATTTTTTATATAATTACTGAATACAAATTCATCTTTTAGAACATAAATGCATAAAAATGCAAGGCAGTCAAAGTTTCTCTTGCATATTATTTGTAAATGTGCTATAATTATGTTAGAGTTAGTTTACTTGAGATCATTAATGTATAAAAATACAGCGATGCAGGTAAATATTAAACGTACGCGGTGTGTGTCACGTTAAATTATTATAGGAGGTGTCTCCATTGGTATACGGAGAAAGAGTTTTAGAAGAATTGAAAAAGAACCATCCCGGCGAGCCGGAATTCATTCAGGCTGCTACAGAGGTTCTTGAAACTATCCAGCCCGCTCTTGATGCTCATCCTGAGTTTGAAAAAGCAGGTCTTCTTGAAAGACTTGTCGAGCCGGAAAGAGTTATCATGTTCAGAGTTCCGTGGGTAGACGACAATGGTAAAGTACAGGTAAACAGAGGTTACAGAGTACAGTTCAACAGCGCTATAGGGCCTTACAAGGGAGGTCTCAGACTTCATCCGACAGTAAACCTCAGTGTTATAAAGTTCCTCGGTTTCGAGCAGATCTTCAAAAACAGCCTTACAACGCTCCCGATCGGCGGGGGCAAGGGCGGTTCAGACTTCGATCCGAAAGGTAAGTCTGATAATGAAGTAATGCGTTTTTGCCAAAGCTTTATGACTGAGCTTTCAAGACATATCGGCGCTGACACAGACGTTCCTGCAGGTGATATCGGTACAGGCGCACGCGAGATCGGTTTTATGTTCGGTCAGTATAAGCGCCTTAAGAATGTTTACGAAGGTGTTCTAACAGGCAAGGGACTGACATGGGGCGGCTCTCTGGTTCGTACAGAGGCTACAGGCTATGGTCTCGTTTATCTCGCTCAAGAGATGCTCAAGACTCTCGGCACAGACTTTAACGGCAAAACTGTTGCTATCTCTGGCGCAGGTAACGTTGCTATCTACGCTTGCGAGAAATGTCAGCAGCTCGGCGCTAAAGTCATCACTGTTTCTGATTCAAACGGCTATGTTATAGACGAAAACGGTATAGATCTCGCTGCGGTTAAAGAGATCAAGGAAGTTAAGCGCGGCAGGATCAAAGAATATGTCGAGACTCATCCGAACGCTAAATATGTTGAAGGCGCAGGTCTCTGGCAGGCAGTTAAGTGCGATGTTGCTCTTCCGTGCGCTACACAGAATGAGCTTCTAATCGATGATGCAAAAGCTCTCGTTGCTAACGGTACTCTTGTTGTTGCAGAGGGCGCTAATATGCCTACAACCCCCGATGCTACCGAATATTTGCAGCAGAACGGTGTATACTTTGCACCGGGTAAAGCTTCTAATGCAGGCGGTGTTGCTACATCAGCTCTCGAGATGAGTCAGAACTCGCAGAGACTTTCATGGAAGTTTGAAGAAGTTGACGCAAAGCTTCATGATATCATGATCTCTATCTACGAGGCAGCAGAGTCGGCCGCAACTGAGTACAACTGCACAAAGGGCGGTAAACTCGACCTCGTTGCAGGCGCTAACATAGCAGGCTTCATGAAAGTAGCAGAAGCTATGATGCAGCAGGGTGTTTGCTGATTGATAATTCGATCAACATATAATATAAATCATTCCAGACAATGACTGATTGTGGTTATAAATATATTTATTCCACATCATGTTGTATATGATATTTATTATGAACAGACGGTATGAAGCAATACCGTCTGTTTTCACTCTCTGAAAATACCATTATATAGTCAAAAACAGTCCAATATTTTTATCTTTTTTAAAAAAAGATATTGATTTTTATAAGTATATGTGTTATAATAGTAAAAGTGAAAGATATTATTATATCAGTTCTAATTTGAGAAGGAATTACTTTTCACCCTTTTATCCTATACCTGTTAAAAAAAGCACTGCTTTGCGGTGTTTTTTTTATATTTTATGTTCAAAACATATTGCTATCATCCATCTCATACGCAAAATTTACATATTTATTTCTTGAATTATTAGTGTAAAACAGTCCAAGAATATGTACGCACGCCCTCATGTACAGTTTTTTATGAAAACTGCATATAATATGAACAAATATTAATTTTTCTCTTGACGTTTTTGCTAAAACGTGGTATACTGTATAATATACTTACATAATACCCGCGGTAAAACGGTAAAACTGTGGAGCGGGAAACAGACATAATAATATAAATATCAAAGAAAAGAGGAATTTGCTATGAAATTGAAAAAGATTTCTGCACTGTTATCTGTAGGTGCGCTTGCAGCTGTATCACTGCTGTCAGGCTGCGGAAGCACGGGCGAAGACGGTACTTCGTCTTCATCAAACACGTCATCTGAAAATGCAACCTATAAAATAGGTCTTTGCCAGACTGTACAACATGACGCTCTTGACGCTGCAACCAACGGCTTTCAGGATAAGCTAAAAGAAAAACTCGGAGACGATGTAAGTTTTGATCTTCAGAATGCAGCAGGAGATTCAGCTACATGCGCAACTATAGTAAATCAGTTCGTTTCATCGAACGTTGATCTCATATTTGCAAACGCAACAGCAGCTCTTCAGGCAGCTTCCGCTGCTACCGACCAGATACCTGTAGTCGCTACTTCCATAACCGACTATGCAACAGCGCTTGATATATCTGACTGGACCGGCACTACCGGCAGAAATATCACTGGCTCATCAGACCTTGCTCCTCTCGAAGATCAGGCAGCAATGCTCCAGGAGCTTTTGCCCGATGCTCAGAATATAGGTCTTGTATACTGCTCAAGTGAATCCAACTCAAAATACCAGGTCGATATAGTACAATCAGAGCTTGAAGCTCTCGGATACACATGCACACAATATTCATTTGCCGACTCTAATGATATCGTAAGCGTTATAACAAGCGCATGTGATGCAAGCGACGCACTTTATATACCGACAGACAACACAGCAGCAGCAAACACAGAAATAATAAATAACGTTGCCCTTCCCGCGGGAGTTCCGATAATCGCCGGTGAAGAGGGAATATGCGAGGGCTGCGGTATAGCTACTCTTTCAATAGACTATTACTCCCTCGGAGAAAAAGCCGGTGAAATGGCTTACGAGATACTTGTAAACGGTGCGGATCCGGCTACAATGGAAATAGAATATGCTGACGGTCTTACAAAGAAGTATGTTCCAGACCGCTGCGAGGAGCTTGGTATAACGGTTCCGGAAGATTACACTGCTATAACAGCAGAAGCTGAATAAAATAAATACAGTCTATTTGAAATTTGCAGTAATACTTTAAGTATTATTGCAAATTTCATTTAATAGGATAAAAGGAAAGGATAAACATATGTTGGACTTCTTAGGTTCTATGCCCGGAGCCATTGCTCAAGGAATAATATGGGGTATAATGGCAATGGGCGTGTACATCACATTCAAAATAATGGACATTGCCGATCTTACAGTCGATGGTTCTTTTGCCACAGGCGGCGCAACACTTGTCGTATGTGTTGCATCAGGAATGAACACTGCTCTCGCAATGGTAATCGCGTTTGCGGTAGGCTGTCTTGCCGGATTGGTTACAGGAGTATTCCATACCAAATTTGGTATACCGGCGATCCTCGCAGGTATACTCACTCAGCTTGCGCTATATTCTATAAATCTCAGAATAATGTCTCAGAAGGCAAATGTTCCGCTTTCTGTTGATAAATACAACCTTATAATATCGCTCAGAGATATCCCACAGACACTTATAGTATCTACTATCTTTGTGATAGTCATAATAGCTGTGATGTATTGGTTTTTCGGTACAGAGCTCGGTCATTCTCTGCGCGCTACAGGCTGTAATCAATCCATGGCAAGGGCAAACGGTATCAATACTGATACCAATAAAATAATAGGCCTTGTGCTTTCAAACGGCCTGGTCTCGCTTTCCGGAGCTTTGCTCTCACAATATCAGGGTTTTGCCGACATCAACATGGGCCGAGGCGCTATAGTTATAGGTCTTGCAGCGGTAATTATCGGTGAAGTTATATTCAGCAAACTCTTTAAGAATTTTGCTTTAAAACTTCTTTCAGCCGTTATAGGCGGAATCATATATTATATAGTTATCACACTTGTGCTTCAAATGGGGCTGAACGCGAACGACCTGAAGCTTCTTACAGCTCTTGTTGTTGCTATATTCCTTGGCATACCTTACTGGAAGAGGAAAATAGCTGAACGCAGATCAACCGCGCCTAAGGAGGTATCGTGATGCTTAAGATAAACGGTGTTTATAAGACGTTCAATAAGGGAACGATAAATGAAAAACGAGCTCTTAACGGAGTTGATCTTGAACTCAACGAAGGAGATTTCGTAACTATAATAGGCGGAAACGGCGCAGGGAAATCAACACTCTTAAATAGCATCTGCGGAGTTTTCCCAATTGACTCAGGCAGCATCGTTATAGACGGCATCGACGTTACACGGCTCCCTGAACATAAGCGCGCCAAATATCTCGGCAGAGTATTTCAGGATCCTATGATGGGGACCGCAGCGGATATGTGGATAGAGGAAAATATGTCTTTAGCATACCGCCGTGGTCAGAGACGAGGTCTCAGATGGGCGATCACATCAAAAGAAAGAAAGATATACAAAGAAATGCTCAGTCAGCTCGGACTTGGGCTCGAAAACAGACTGTCAAGCAAAGTAGGGCTGCTTTCAGGCGGTCAGCGCCAAGCGCTCACACTGCTCATGGCTGTAATGAGAAAGCCAAAGCTCTTGCTGCTTGACGAGCACACAGCGGCGCTCGATCCGAAAACAGCTGCAACTGTATTGGAGCTTTCGGAGAAATTTATTTCCGAGGACAACCTAACTACCCTCATGATAACTCATAACATGAAAGATGCGATAACACATGGCAACCGTCTTATCATGATGCATGAAGGACGAGTTATATACAATGTAAGCGGGGAAGAGAAGAAGAAACTTACAGTTGATGATCTTCTTACAAAATTTGCAGATCTCAGCGGAGAAGAATTCGCTAATGACCGCGCATTGCTGAACTGACAGTAAATAAAACAAGGACCGGATCAAGCCCCATTAGGCTGATCCGGTCCTTATTTTTTATTTTGCAATATTATTGTTTAACTGTTTTAGTCTCGCTTATGAACTAAGCGCAATCTTTATACCGCCCTAAATCTTTTATGATGACACATCACTGCAGCTCCGGATCAAATTCCGCGCCGAGGTATCCCGCATACAGTCCTGACGTATCTATTCCTGCAGCTTCGAGGATAAGGCAAGCGCGGGCGGTCAGGATCATCTCCTTTACATGCTCGGGAGCGCTGTCATAGTCAAGTGCCGCATACGCTTCCGCCCACGACGGGAGCTCCGTCCACGTTCCGTCGGCATTCTGAACTCTCATCATTGCATTGCCGTTTTCATCCCTTGCACTCCATGACGGATACTCATAAGCAAGCGCGCCCGCCGGAACAGATATCATTGCAGCAGCTGCTGCGGCGCATATTATTTTTCTAAACTTTTTCATAGCTTTCATTCCTTTCATATATTGACCTCAATACCGTTTACAAGAACTTTATCAACATCGTTAATATCAAGCAGCTTATCGATCCTGTAGTAGACAAAATCCACATTACCACTGCGAATATATGACGCATTATCATCGCCCGGCTCGCATAAAAGCATACTCCCGTCTTTCAACTGCACCTCAATGCTTATACTTCCCAAAATATCAACGCCGCTCGCTTTTACCATGACCGAAAAAGGAGATATGATAACCTTTTCAAGCGTACACCCATCGCATATCTCTATCGTCTCGTCCGGGATATACGTTATACCGGCACTTTCACGGTCCGAATCCCATTTAAGACTCCAATCTCCATCAATTACTGTAACAAATTCCATAGCTGAGCTGTCGAAATATCCAAAGTCGGATAAATACAATCCCACCATTGTATTCTCAACAGGCTCCGCCGTCATTGTCTGCTGCAGCAAAAAGATGATAGAATCATCGTATATCTCAACGATCTCGTTTTTGATGGTACCGATACTGTCCGTTTGTTCTGCAAGCGGAATGTCTATCCCAAAATCCATAAAAGAATAATTTTTATCAGGACTTACATTATCCGGAATAGATACCTCATACAGAATATACTGAGTATTCTCATCAAATACAGACTGCAGCACAGTAACAGTGGTTCCGTTTACCGTTTCCGAGATCAACGGCACATCATATGATTTTTCAGTATGGTCCATACTTTCCTGATCGGCGTCAAAAAATCTTATAAGGTGAATATTCCATGTTTTCAAAGCAGCAGCTGCTGCGGCAGTTCCTGCAACAGCTAAAGCCGCGGCAATAAGAACTATGACCGGTCTGAAATGTTTTTTCTTTTTGCATGCTATGACCGTTTTCAGATCTGACGGTACTTGCATATGCTCCCGAACTCTTTTGCTATGTTCAAAAAGTTCTTTTTCAAGCTCAGTCACAGCCCTCATCTCCTTTCAATATATTCTCCAGCATCCTGAGCGCCGTTTTCGTTCTATATTTTGCGGTAGACACCGTGATCCTCAGACTCTTTGCTACCTCCTCGTACGTCATATCATTATAAAACCGAAGCGTTATGTACGGTACAAACTTAGGCTCAAGCCGACATATTGCGTCCATAAGCTCAACATCCCTCGTTTGCATATCATAGAATAACCCGGCATTATCATCAAAGGGACAAGTGTATTTCGCTCTGCGCAGATGATCCTTGCATTTATTTATAACGATACGGGTTATCCACGTTTTGAAATATCCCTTATTCCTAAGGCTTTCATAACTCTGCCACGCTGAGATAAGAGCTTCCTGCATAACGTCCTTTACATCCTCCGTATTATGCAGATATCCAAGAGCGACAAGGTATTAAGGAGCGTTCGACAGCTGTATATTGTCTTGTAAACTGTTCGTCCATGTATTTCCTCCTAATGCTCTGTAAAAGCTTTTACACTTATTAGACGCGCAAAAAGCCGAAAAAGTCAAGCTTTTCAAAAAAAAATTTCGGTACGTCCGCGGCGCGCTCAGCGCGCCGTGGTCATACCGAATATCAAAAATTATTCAAGCTCAAATGCACCGGTGTAAAGTCTGTAATATGTACCCTTCTGAGCTATAAGATCATCGTGGCTTCCGCGCTCAATGATCCTTCCATGGTCAAGGACCATTATAACATCTGAGTTGCGTACAGTCGAAAGCCTGTGCGCTATTACAAATACGGTCCTTCCGTGCATCAGCGCGTCCATACCTCTCTGAACGATAGCCTCGGTCCTCGTATCGATCGAGCTGGTCGCCTCGTCCATGATCATTACAGGCGGATCCGCTACAGCGGCTCTGGTTATCGCAAGAAGCTGGCACTGCCCCTGTGAAAGACTTCCGCCGTCTCCGTCTATGACCGTATCGTATCCGTCCGGGAGACTCATTATGAGCTCATCCGCGCCGGTGAGCCTTGCCGCAGTGTTTATCTCGGCATCCGTCGCATCAGGACGTCCGTAACGGATATTCTCACGTATCGTACCGGTAAACAGGTGCGTATCCTGAAGAATGATCCCGAGCGAGCTTCTGAGATCCGGCTTCTTTATACGCTGGATATCTATCCCGTCATACGTTATCTTTCCCTTATGTATATCATAGAACCTGTTTATAAGGTTTGTTATGGTCGTCTTTCCGGCACCGGTAGAACCGACAAACGCAACCTTCTGTCCGGGCTTTGCGTAAAGATTTATGTCGTGCAGAACTGTCTTGTCCGGAACATAACCGAAATCAACATGCTCGAACTTCACGTCTCCGCGGAGAGGAATGTATTTGCCGTTATCGTTCCACAGCCAGTCGCCGTCCTTGTCATCTCTGAACGATCCGTCTCTGCCGACGCTTCCGCGAACAAGAGTTACCTCTCCGTCATCTTCCTCCGGCTCCGCGTCAAGAATATTAAATATTCTGCTCGCACCCGCAAGCGCCATTACTATGGCGTTCATCTGCTGTGCTATCTGGCTTATAGGCATCGTAAAGCTCTTTGTGAGGTTCATAAATGCCACGATCGCGCCCAGAGTAAGTCCGCCTATACCGCTTATCGCAAGAGCGCCGCCAACGATCGCTATCGTAACGTACTCGATGTTTCCCAGGTTGTTCATTATAGGCATAAGTATATTCGCAAACTTATTTGCTGCCTCAGCCTGCTTGAACAGATAGTCGTTCTTGACCTTAAAGTCTTCTTCCGCCTCTTCCTCATGGCAGAATACCTTTATTACCTTCTGACCGTTTATCATTTCCTCTATGTAACCGTTTACATCACCGAGCGCCTGCTGCTGGTGCAGGAAGTACTTTCCGCTCCTGCCGCCAATGAAACGCGTCAGCAGTATCATTATCGCGACAAACACAAGCACTACAAGCGTAAGATGAGGACTTGTTATAAGCATCGATATGAACACACATATTAT